>NZ_JBMGUV010000031.1:0-64051 GCF_049058285.1 Lysinibacillus sp. UGB7 | reverse complement strand
CCATCCTTATACCAATATTCGCAGAAAGAATGTAGGCGCTCCTGCTTAGGTGTTTCAGCAAGCTAAGGAGTAAATAGTCACATACCTTTTCTGTCTTAACAACCTCATTGTGTATTACAATTATTCTTACATTAGAATCGCCTCTATTATATAACAGTTGTTATCTATTTAAAAGGTGATAAAGAGTAGGAAATCCGCGCAAACTATTCTATGGACATACAAAATCAAAGCCTTTTCGCAAAGAGTTAAGCTTTGACTTGCCCTGCTAGTCTATTACTTGTGAATACGTGGTAGGATTCACAGTTACGCGAATATTTTCTATTATTTAAAAATTGATTATTTGCCAGCTCCCCTATGTAATGATTAAGTAAAATATAATTTCATCCTTTGTGTTTCATCTGTCACCCATATTGGATATGTTACATACTGTACTAAAGGTACTCATTTTACGATAGATTGAATTCAAATCAAATTATTTTTCCATTTAGATAAACATGGCTTACCAATGATCGTTTGAGATTTTATAAAGAAAGGAATGGCTATGGTAAATTTTATATCTTTTCGTGGGATTGTTACACAGATGAATGATTTTACAATCGGGCAAAATGGGGAAGGAGAAGGATGTTATAAACTACTGACGGTAGAAGATGGTACTGGTGGCATCGTCAATTTTGTGGTCTCACCTTCTACTTACTTTGTAAACCAAGAAATTGTGTCTCTTGGTGATTTTATTACTGGCTATTATGATGGCGATGTACCTGTACCTATGATATATCCTCCGCAATATCGAGCAATTATCGTTGTAAAGGAAAACAACAATCAAAATGTGAAAGTAGACTTTTTTAATAGCCAATTGGTGAGTAGTGATGGTCAATTACAATTAAATCTGTCTCCCTATACCCCTATCTTACTTAAAAATGGGCAGCCTTTTTCAAAAAATCCTGCTAATCGAAACTTAATTGTCATCTATGGCCCAACTACAAGGAGTATTCCTGCACAAACTACGCCGTATGAAATAATCGTCTGGTGTTAGCTAAAAAACACGTCTCTCATCTGGGCAACATATCACTGAAAGTCGCTATAACTAGGTTCTCTGAAAGCCAACTATATAGGTAAACCAGAAAATGAAACGGCTTGAGTCCATTATAAGGCTCAAACCGTTTCATTTATTTCGACTGTCAAATTGACAGCAAGTTTCACAATGGCGTAGGTCATTGCCTTACTGCTTTTTTACGATCTCTCGCATGTCGTGTAATTGTTGTTTGATCTCCTCTAAGTATTCATTATTTTGTTGAACTGTATCCAGATGTTCACCATATTGTTCTGCATTGAATCGAGCATTTTCTGCATGTTCTATTTGATCGAAAGCATGCTCAATCGCTATCTCCTCCGGATGTGACTTTGCATGCTTCAGCAAACGCTCTGCCTTTTGAACAGAGTTGCTAAACAGAGTACTTGGATGATCCTGTTTCCAGCTTGTATCTGAGTGCTTAGCCAATTACGCCTCTTCCCTTCTGTGCCAATTAGATAAATATCTAGACATAGTATCGTAAAATGTCCTGAAAATATGCACGAATTAAGGAACGTTTTAATGAATTCTTGGACTATTGATACATCATCTAAAGAAAGAGTAATTTACAATCAAAAAACAGCCTAACTTATTATTTAGTCAGACTGTTTTCCCCAGATAAATCGCCAATTTATTAAGTACTTTCTTCGAAATCATATTTGTCACAATCTTTTTCTTAAAATTCTTGATTTGCCATCTCCTTATTGTTAGTATGAATTCCTTTCATACCTTCAAAAAATGGATACTCCTTACTTAAATATCTTTCTAACTCTCCGTTATCATGAAGTAGTTGATTTAAGTAATACTTCGAACAGTTTATCCTTTTTTCAATTTCCTGTAAATTTTGTGTTGTCGTACCATGTCCAGGTATGTGCGTTGTTATTTGATGATTAAGCAAAATATTTTCAGCTTTATTGACAGTATTCACATAGTCTTTATAGTTGCTGAAAATAAACGGAAACTCAATTTCTGACAAGTAATCTCCTGAAAGAAAAAGACCACAGGGCTCAATCACTGTAAACAAACCATCATTTGTATGACCAGGTGCTTTATAAAATGTCATGGTTACCGAATCCAAATCTAATTTTTGTCCATCCTCTGAAACAACAATATCTACTGTTGGATATATGGGTGTATAGCTTCTTTTCAAATAATATTTCTGGTCAAAATTTTTAATTCTTTCTATGCTTTCTTCTTTGTCTAGATTTTCATCAAATTCTTTAGATGCGATTACCTTAGCTGCTGGAAAGGCACCAGATCCAATAATATGGTCAAAATCACTATGTGTGTAAATAATATAAAGCTGTTTATCACCTATAATCTTGTTTATATAGCGCTTAATTTCTTCAACTTCATTTGGTAACCAATTAGGATCTGTCATAATTACAGCGTCATTAGTTTGAATTATTGCCGATGTAGTCATATATAATGCACTTTGAAAAACAGTAATATTATCTTTCTGGAATTGAATCATTATGAACCTCTCTTTTCCCCTTGTTATTAATACATATTTTTCTCATTCTTATTCAAAAATGGGTAGCTTTTAGGGTATCTACTAGTTTATTAAACTATTCTAAATTTGTTCATTCCCCTTCTATCTCCATAGTTCGAGCAGTATTGTTAAATTCCTTCTTTTAGAAAAAAGAATGCGCAATCAAATATAAATTTCGCATTCTTTGAGTTTTTTCTGTTGATTACAAGCATTCATTACGATCGGGGCCATTTAAACAACTTTTAGAAGGACTGCTGCTTGAATTCCACCGGAGTTAAATAGCCCTGTGTCCCGCTTTCAATACCTTAAACATCGCTTCAGCCACTGCATTATCATAAGGGCAGAAACGGTTGGTATGACACTTTTATTATCCCTTATTGTGTACTTTTAAAAAGATTTACAACTTCCTCTAACTGCTGCTCTAAGGAAATAGGGTCATTAAAATAGTAAGCATCTTCATCTATAGGAAATACCCTATTATTTTTTACAACCAGAAGACTCTGATATAAAACATTTTCCTTTATTTCTTGTTCTAAGTTCTCTGAAATAAACAGATAATCCCCTGCATATTCAGGAAGCTTTTCGAGTGAAAGTGAGTAATAGCCTTCTTTACTATCAATTGCCCCTTGTTGAATAATATCTGGCGCTTTCAGGTTAAATTCTTTGTAAATGATTTCCCCACCTCTACCATAAAAATCTCCAAACGCCCCAATTGATTTAGCAGTTCCTCCAAGAATGGAAACCTTTTGATCACTTACAATCCCTTGAATGGATGGTTTATATTTTGCTATTTTTTCATCCCAGTTGGCAATCCACTCCTGTGCCTTTTTTTCTTTCCCAAGTATTTCTCCATACTCAAGTAGTTGCTCTCTATAATCTTTATCACCGTACTTAATAGCAATTGTTGGTGCAATTTTCTCGATGTTATCTAGATTTTCCATATTATCTAATGTAAATATTAAATCAGGCTTCAAATCTACTATTTTTTCCAATGATGAACTATCTCCATAGCTTTCAACACCATCAATTTTCCCCTCAAAGAATGGATTACTTAATGCTCAATCTGACATACCAACGGGTGTTATACCTAACGCTAGGAGATAGCCAACATGGTTATTTGCCACAACTATAATACGTTGAGGATTTTTTGGAATTTCCACTTCCCCATTTGCCCCTTTATATGTATAGGTTTCTATATTTGTTGTTTCACTTTGACCTTGAATAACTGCACCTGTATTCGTACTCCCCTCGTTCGAACAGCCACTAAATAATAAAGTAAAGCACAACAATAATGTTGCTAGTAAAGATGCTTTTCGACCCTTAAACATCAATAAATCTTCCTCTCCACCATATTGATAATGATTATCACCATCAATCAAACTATAATGGTTGGAATTTTTATTCACAATGGAAAATCCGTACCTATGATATGGAGAATCTAATACCTTTTGCTTTTCAAGTGTATGCTTCTTAAAGTTCCCTGGTGTCACACTTGTATACTTTTTAAATGTACGATTGAAATAAAACTGATCTGAGTATCCTACATGCTCTGCAATTTCTTGCACTGTTGCATTTGTATACAAAAGCAACTTCTGTGCTTTTTCCATCCTTACCTTTATTAAATATGCTATCGGGCTTTGTCCTGTCTGGTGCTTAAATGTTCTAGATAAATACTGTGCACTATAATTCAAATCTTGAGAAAGTGATTCCAGCGTTATCGGCTGGTTATATTTTTGCTGTACATAGCCCATTACCTGTGATGATAAATCAGATTTTTCTATTTTGTTATTTTGTTCATATACTTGATGTTGAAGTTCATATACGAAGCGATAAAATATTGATTTTACATGTAGTCTTTCCAAAACGCCTCCCTTCTGCCATTCCGTATACATAAGATTAACATTTTCGAACAGGGTAAGTGGATACTTTGGAGTAAATCCATAATGTATTTGAAAGGGGCTATTGTACTCCAGCAGTTGCATCAGCTTCTTACTACTGTATAAAGGAAGTCTCGCCTTATAGAAAATTATATAATATTCAAAATGGTTATTGGCAGTAATTTCAATGTGCATGCCCTTACCGCCATGCATAACATGAAATGGCTTTACTATTTGTACATTACCATCCAACGTTATGTTAGCACTACCATTCATCGCAAACAAAAATGCACTTGTCGGTAAACGATAGGTTGGTAGCTTTTCTCCATCATCCATTATGAAATAGCGAACATCTAGCACCTTAACTGTTGCGTGATCCCACAGCACTATGTAGTTATGTATTACCTCGTTGTCCATTTTTTCTCCTCCACATTACGATGATACCTAATTGATAATCGTTATCAATTATAACATGAACATTCCTTCTTTTAGAAAAAAAGAATGCAAAATCAAATATAAATTTCGCATTCTCTGAGTTTTTTCTGTTGATTACAAGCATTCATTACGATGGAAGCCATTTATTTTTTCTAACTTCCACCCTTACTTTTGATACGGTTGAGCGTAATGTAATTAAATGAGGTTTAAGTTAATTATAGTAGTTAATTAAAGATCATCATTTTCTTTCATTACTCGCCATTTTATTGACTTTGACCCCACTATTAGGAAATGTTTTTAAAGTTCAATGAGGTCAAATTTGAATGAGGCTTTCCTGCAAAGCGTTGTGCAAAAATGGGCTCGGTTCACCTACGCTATAAAGCTGCAAATCATGCATCGCTCTGGTGCAGGCAGTATAGAAAACTCTGCGCAGGCTCTCATCACCATATATTAGCTCCGATGCATCATAGATGATGACAGCTTCGAATTCGATGCCTTTGGATAAATACGATGGAATGATAACAACTCCTTGTTCATACTCAGGTGAGCCATTTTTTATGAGCTTAATATCTTCAATATTGGATAAGGCTTCATAAGCACGCTTGCTTTCCTCGGCTGATTTGCATATTATGGCAATACTATTATAGCCATGTCTTTGCAAATCTTCGACTTTAGACGCAATGCAGCGGTGTAATTCTGCTCGATTAGACAATTGTGTCAGCACAGGCACCCCGCCATCACGTTCGAAAGGAACAATCTGTTCGCCGTTAGGGACTAGTTTACGTGTAAATTCGATGATCGGCTTTGTGGAACGGTAACTGCGCGTCATGTTGATTATTTCCGTTTCATCCTGTCCGTATATACTGCTAAGGATGTAAAAATCCGCCATTTCACTGGCATGTGCGAAAATCGCCTGATTAAAATCACCTAGCACAGTCATCCTCGCAGAAGGAAACAATCGCTTTAAAAACTCAAATTGAAATGGTGAGTAGTCCTGCGCCTCGTCAACAAGTATGTGCTTTATCGAACGATTTGTCTGAAAACCTTGGATCAACTCTTTCATAAATAAAAACGGAGTAGCATCTTCGTAAAATAATTTGCCTTCGTCTAGCATTTCTAGCGTCACTTGACAAATATCCTCCCACTCTGCGGGTGTTTCCCCCTCTATCCACTGTTTGATCTGCACGGGATCTGCAAAAAGCTGCTTGTAAATCTCCTTAATGTCGATAAAATGAAACGCTTGGATTCGTTTTCGCAACGACTTCAATTTCTGATGAACAATCAATCGTGCAAGTGTTTCAGGTTCCATCTCAAAATCAGCAATCGCTTCTCCTTCAAAGCCTCGCTTTTTCGCTAAGTAGGTATGTGCCTTATGGTAATCCTCGTTGCTAAGCAGCTCAATTTCTTCCTGTACCCACGGCTTCGTCCGTTCGATTTTTTCGGCTTCTTTAATTTGCTGCATGAGCCATTCCTTTAACTTTTCAAGTCTATTATGGAAGTTGATCGAGGTGTCGCTGTTATAAAATCTTTCTACAATTTGTTGGGCGGTAACAATCGGCTTTCCTCTGAAGTTAATGCCCTTGAATAGCATGCCATTTAACTCAAGCGACTTTCTGTAGGACTTGATGACCTCAAAAAAACGGCTAGATGCTTTGAATCGGATGCCCGTCACTCTTGACCTGTGCGCAGGAGTATTCACTGCAGTTAAAACATATTCTAATTGCTCGTAGGAATTTTCAACCTGAAACTTTTTACTTAGCCGATGATCCAAGTATTCCTGAAATGTAACCTGCTGCATATTCTCTTCACCGAGTTCCGGTAGTACATTGGACACATAACTGTTGAACATTGAATTAGGTGAAAATAAAATAATTTGATCTGCATTCAGACTATCTCGATATTTGTAGAGCAAATATGCAATTCGCTGTAAAGCGGCAGATGTCTTACCACTGCCAGCTGCACCGTGAACAATGAGCAGCCTCCTGTGGTCATGACGGATAATCCGGTTTTGCTCCTGTTGAATAGTAGCTACTATACTGTGCATATGTTTGTCTGTACCTTGACCAAGAACCTGCTGTAAAATCTCGTCTCCAATAGTGAGACTGGTATCGAACATAGATTGAAGAACACTTCCGCGGATAAGATATTGCCACTTCTTCTCCAACTTCCCTTGGATTATGCCTCCTCCTGGTGTTGCATACTGGGCAGGACCGGGCTGGTAATCGTAATAGACACTGGAGATAGGTGATCTCCAGTCGTAAATAAGGAAATCTTCGCCACTTTTATCCATAAGCGAAGAGATTCCTATATAAATCTGTTCCTGAGATGACATTCCCTCTTCTATGAAATCTATTCGGCCAAAGTAAGGAACCTTCTGCATACGGTGCAGCGTAGATAATCTCTTAGATGCATGTTTATGGGTGCTTTGGCTTACGGACAGTGCTTGCGCTTCTTGTCTTAAGCCGATGACAGTCTCAAGAAAATCGTCGAAGGTATCCATATTCACCTTAATTTCATCCCAAAAATGTTTGCGAATATTGATCACTTCGTTCTTGCGCTGCGAAGTTTCTTCCTTCAATCTGCTAATTTGCTCTGTAATGGTCTCCATTACATTGTCCACTCGTTTTTGCTCCTGCTGAAACTCCGAATTCATAGCATTCACTCCTTAAAAATATAAATGTAGGGGTTGACTAAAGAAAAAAAATACTTTATAATTAAAATAGGGATAATATACTCTTTTCAATTATAAAGTGTCTATCTATATAAATTTACCACGGGTTCACATTTTTTTCAATGTATTGGACCTAATTTCTATTTCTATAATTAAACATATATAAAAATGTAAAAACACTCCTATAAAGCGGCATTTAGGGGTGTTTTTTAATATCTGCTTATTACTAAAAAAGCATCGTTCTAAAATCTAGAACGATGCTTTCCCTATATTTCGAATAAACCGCACTTACTTGTGATACGGTTCACCGTAATGTGGCTAAGTGAGGTTTTTTTATTAATCTAATGAATCTATTACAACTTGATGAATTTGATTCACCATTTCTTCTAATGTCTGCTTACTTGTATTAAACGCATACTTATCAACTATATAAGGGTTGTATTGTCTAACTTCATCCACAGAAACATCGTGCCAGATAGGAAGGATAATCACTCTTTTTTCATTAATTTCTCTATTTAAAAAGCTTTTGAATTCATATTGTGACCAACCGCTTTCAATAAAGTTTTTGGATAAGAAAATTACAACAAACCTCGAATTCAATATCCCCATATTCATCATATCTGTTTGACTCTGTCCTATTTTAAATACCTTGACATCTTCAAAAACTTTCAATCCTTTATTACTAAGCTTCTCCGATAACTCTGAAACAAAAATGTCTTTATCGAGGCTTGAATGTGATAGAAATACATCAAACTCTATTATTTCTTTATCTTTAACTGAATGCTTAATATCTAATGAAAGTTCATTTAATTTTTTCGACATCTCAGAATAACTGTTTAAATACTCTACATTTGTACTCGTTTGTGATTCCATAGATTTTAGCATGGTTTTAAATTGCTTTTCCTGCTCTTTTGCCAGCCGACCTTTATACCTGTTCATACCTTCAGTATTTTTTCGTATCTGTTCAACAAGCGATGTAATATCTTTGTCTTGTTTTAGTAATTCTTTATTATATTGCCCTATTTTTTGAATATCCATTTTCGTTATACTTCTCTTACTTGAAAGTTTTAGCAGTTTATCGGCTTTTAAATCTCTTTTCTTTCTAGCATATGTCAATTTCTTTTGAAGCTGAATGTCTTTTTCTGTAAGTCTTTTTAAGTTAGTTTCATTTATCCCCATAAATACACCCTCTTAAATATAATATAAAACGTAAAACAAACACTCGTTCTTATTCTATAATACGAAGGAATATTTTTCAATTTTCATAATTTCTATCATCTGTTTTTTAAAGATACAACATCTGATACTAAGCTAGAGGCTATTCCAACTACCGTACCTAAAACAAAATATAGCAATTTCCTTCCCCCTTTCAATTTTACACCTAAATAAAAAGAGAATAGCTTCTATTAGCCATTCCCTTTTAAAATAATCTATTCTTTTCTATCCTCTTAATCTCTTACTAACAAAGTACAGTACAATTAAAATCACCCATGTAATCGGACTGAAAATAATCATAACTGCAAATCGAATAAACACAATCCAAAAATGTCCAAAGAATATAGTAATAATAAGTGCTACTATTACCGCAAGTATTAACCAAAATTGTTTCATAGTTGCCCACCTATCAACCTACAATGATTTTCTTAACTACCCAAATAAATGCTACTATTACCGCTACAAAAAGAAATCCTCCAAAGAATAGACCGAATAAAGCCATTACAATTCCCGACAACATAATAGCAATTGTCCACACAACAAAGAATGTAATAAAGCCGCCACCGATATTCTTCACAAATACTAAGGCAATGATAAAGCCTATTACTAACGCTAATATTTCCATTGGTTTTTTCCTCCAAATTGTCGTATCTCAATCCCTCTTAGGTTTCTTTTTAATATTTTCATCACCCAACTGTAGGAATAGCCATATTTTCTTGCTAAGTCTTTTGCGTTTTTTCCGTCATATTCATTTAGTATTTGTTGATATAAATACTCTTCTGATAATAATTTTTTAGGGAATGTTACATATTGCCCTGCAAAGTAATCATGAACGATTAGCGTATTTTCATATCCAATTAACTCAATGAATTCTTTATAAGCTCCATTAAAGCAAGAGCTGTTTAATGTACTCCTATCCATGGATTCATCCCACCTTTCTGAAAATATTTCTATATCAAATATTGCATTTTCAGATTTGAAAAGCACTTCGACTATTGAATGGCTTTTCCTAAGTAAAATCCACTCTTCTGCTTAAGGGAACAATTTGCATACAAACTAGTAATTAATTTTTCCATCATAGATATGGTTACTTCATTTTTTCTTCATTGTTTCTTTAATCAAAGCATACATGGATATCCCAAAAGATACGCCAGCTTGAAACAACTCAATTGGATTTTTAGTTGTTGGTATAGGTAGTTTCATCATGTTCACCTCCTTTTCTTGATTCCTTTTCATTAACCTCAATTGTTCCCCATTAAATTGTCGCCATTTTTTATCCAAACGCTTTTAAAATGTTGAGAATTTTGCTCATCGTAAACATCCAACATCATATACTCATCGTTAGTTACCGTTACAAAACTGATAGCTGTTACCATACAAATCTGAGGTAATCGTGACCATTCTTCTACTGTAAAATAGCGTTCGTCCATTTCTTCCTTGTATAATTCAACTGTCTCATAGCCAATGTCTTTTAGCAGAATCGACTCTTCTGTAAATTGCTTCATACCAACTAAAAATCGTTCATAGGAATACCTCATGTTTATACACTCCTTCTTGTCTTTTAAATTGCAATGAGAATAGAAAAAGAGGTAGATGACTCATCAACTGACAAGTCATCTACCTCTAGTTTTAGTTCTTTTAATATTTCATCATTGAGCTTTAATTGAATGCTATCAATTTTTCTATCTTCCCCAATGGTTATTTTGTGAATGATTAGATGTAATAGTCGTTTACGTTGCTCTCTCGTCAAAGCATTCTGAAAGGCATTTAAAAAGTTCATTAGAACTTCTTTAATCATTTCATACGCTATGCCCTTAACCGTACTTCCTTGAATTTGATTGCTTAAAGGCTCCATCAATTCATTTAACGCTAAAATTTGTTCTTCTAACATTTTTGCTTTTTCAATATACATTGCCTTTGGAATCAACTCTTCTGTGTAGGCATCAAATGTTTTCGCCATTTTTTGCTCTAGCTCTTTCAACTGTTTAGCATAGATATCATATTCTTTTTGCAAAGGTGCAAACATCTTTTCGTTACGTTGATTCACGCTTTTAACTAGCTGTTCAATCAATTGGTCACTTTTCATTAGTGTTTGTAGCTTGTTTAATACAAAGGAATCTGCGTACTCTGTTCTGACACTATTAGAACGACAAACTAATGTCCCTTTATTTTTCCAGGCACCGCAAACATAGTATTCTAATACTCTTTTCGTACCATCTTTTAATTTGTTTGTTGTACGACCAATGACCATCCCAGCTCCGCATACTGGACACCGCAAAATGCCCGTTAAAGGAAACTCGCCATCATGTACTCGGTTTGGTTTACTGGAACGACTTTCATATATATTTTGAGCCACTTTCCATACTTCTTCTGAAATAATTGGTTCATGTTCACCCTTAATAATAACTGGATTCGGATTGATATTGTTACGTCTTTTCTCGTTCCAATCTCTGCGTACATTGTAGCGAATGTACCCAGCGTAAATAGGATTTGTCACAATAGTTTTAATGGCATTCAATGAAAAGGTTTTACCCTTTTTTGTTCGGTAGCCCTTTTTGTTGATACAATTAGCAATGGATTTGTAACCATGTCCAGAGGTGTACATTTGGAAGATAACTCGTATAACGTTGGCTTCTTTTTCATTCACAATAAGATGTGTATCTTTTCGTTTTTTGTTCTCACTCGGTAATGCTACAACATCGTAACCAAGCACTTGTCCGCCATTCCAACGCCCTTCTTTTGCTCGAGCGAGCATACCCATTTTTACATTTTCAGCAATATTGTTTCGTTCATACTCTGCAATAGCAGCCATCATTTGAAACTGTAATTTGCCTGTTGGTGATTCTGTTTCATACTTCTCTGTGTAGGAACGGAAAGCGATGTTTTTGCTATTTAATAATTCAACAATATTCATTAAATCAACCATTTTACGTGCTAGACGGTTCATTTTCCATACTAAAACAACATCAAATTGCTTCTGTTCTGCATCTTGTAATAATCGCTGAACTGCAGGACGACCTGAAATGTTCTTACCGCTAATTCCCCTATCTATGTATTCATCATACACAGTGTAATCATGAAGTTCACAGTATTCACGAAGAACACGGGTTTGCTCATCAGCACTGTAGCCTTCTTCTGCTTGTTCTGTGGTGGATACCCTAACATAAATAGCGACTCGTTTTGTATATAAGTCATTCGTTACTTTCACTTTCTTTTACCTCCTCTGTATTCGTTTGTTGCAAATATTGAATTACCATGGATGTTAGTATCTCTAACGCTTCATTTGTTTCTTCCATATGTAAGCCTCACTTTTATAATATATATTTATTTTTTTCTTTGTTTCAGTTTGATTACTATAGTCAAGTTTGTTGTATAGATTCTATTTAGCGGTTCTTCATTTTCTTCCCTCTACTTCGATTAAGGAGAGGGTCAGGTGGCAAGCAAAATGAAAACTTTTCTTTTGATTCATTTCCTCCCACCTATTTCCATCCAACTTTTAATTTTTGTACTCCCCCTAGCCCCCTAAAATTGAATGCTTTCCCCGTTCATTGTAAGTACGTGAGTGTTCTCTAACCCTACAATTTCCATACCATCAAGGAAAACTGTTCCATTAACCTTCTTTTCCACAATTGGAATAGATTCATTACCCATAATGATTTTGAAATATTTCCAAAAAATTTGTCTGGACTTTGTCCTCTTGTCGTCTATTCCTTGTATATTCAACCACTGTAAATATTTATCGTAAAAATCAGACCTCTTCGTTCGAACCCCTTCCTTTAGAACGATATGGTCAAGGAAAAACTCCTTAACAGGATTTTGCTCAGCATAATAAGTACGTTGGCATTCCTCGATTACTCTACACTGGCTAAATTGATAGTTATTTTCCCTTAACCGCTTTAGACCATTAATTGCCCAATTCAAAATACCAGGAAGTTCATTTGTCAATTCCTGTATTAAATCTACATTTCGTTCATTTGTTTGGAATGTCCGATTAAATGGTACAATAAATATCTTTCTAAAAAAGCCATTGGTCACATCCTTTGAGTCGGGTAAGGCATTTAAGACAAAGACAAGCTTACAATATGGTTTGTAACTTATAGCTGAGCGATATTTGATGTTAATAGTTATTGTGTCCCCACTTACAATAGCCTTAAAGTTTTCAGTTTTTAATGCATTCTCACCCAAGTCATTTTCAGTAGCAATATTTACTGTTTTATTGATTAAACCTTCAAGACCAAACTGTTCACCAAAATCAGCCAATGGTATGCTACTTGCATTCTCTTTCCCTACCAATTTCCTAATGATGGCGGCAAGGACACTCTTACCATTTGCTCCACTACCATAAAAAAAGAATGCCTTTTCTGCTTTTGTTTCAGCAGATAAAAGATAGCCTAAAATCTCTTGATGAACCCGAATGAGTTCTTCATCATCTCTTGTAATTTCCTTCAGAAATTGCATAAAAGTTGGAGCAACCGCTTCTGGGTCATAGTCAATTGGCACTTGCACCGTTGACAAATAGCTTGGATGATGAGGAAAAAGTTCAAATCTATCTAGACTCAACATCCCATTCTTTAGATTGATGAAATTTCTCGTGGTGTTCATCTCATCCACTGTTTCTGATTCTCGTAATAATGCCTTAACCGCTTCTGCTTCCGATTTACTGTTCCAACTACTCCAACGCCCTTCATGCATCAGAGTTCGAATTACTTTTCCTAGCTCCACCTCTGTTGGTTCTTCATAGATACCTTTACTATGAAAGAGGAATAGTCGTCCATCCTTTGTAGAACGAACATGACAACGGCTAACGAAGTGCTTAGCAAAAATATTTGCATTGAAGGAAAAGCTATTCTTTTTTTCATTGTAAATAAAGCCATGTTCTTCCGCTCTACTAATATGGATTAACTGTTGCAGTTCTTCCAACAATTCAGGAGGAATCATTACTTCTGAAATTTTCTCTGCTAAATCAAATATCTCCGCAGACTCATAGTGAGGAGTATGATTAAATCCATAAAGCAATGCCTTAAAATATTGAAGGCTTTCTGAAACAACAAGCATATCCAAAGCAGTTACTAACATAGAAAGTTGTTCCTTCATATGAATGCCTTCAAGTAGCTTTCTAGTTCTTTCACTTCCTTCAAACAATCTTACTTTGCGTACTTTATAGGTAGAAAAATAAGGTGATGCGTCTTTCTGTATAGCTTCTATTTTCTGTTTCATTAATATGGGCTCCTTTTTAACAGGAGGGAATAATCCCTCCTTATGTATTCGGGTTTTCAACATTCAAAATTTCAATTTTTTCAAAGGCATTACCAGCTTCTGAAAACACATGATAGATTTTTGCATGTCCAGTTTTGCCAATCAAATAATTCATCGTTATTCTTTGACCTTTAAATACTTCTTTGAATGCACTAAGGAACATCATTAGTTCCGATTTTTGATGGGATGAGATATTGTAAAATACTATTAATGGTGTAATTTGCTGTGTTTTCTCACTGTAAAGGGAAAATTTAATAACATACTGGTCTTTCATTCCGTATTGTGTGTCCACATTTTCCTTTACCCCAATGTCATCAATTCGAAAGTCATATATACCTTCAGCAATTTTTGCTGTTCTTACCGTAGAAATAAAATCATCTCCAAAAGTGAAGATACGTTCCATAGCAGAATTCTTTATGGCAACTGATTTATTATGTTCTTCTTCCAAATCATTGCTTTTAACTAGATTAAACTGATTAGTAAACGGTTCTTCTGTTCCATTTTTAATTGATTCAATTTCATCCTCTTCATGAACTGGCACACTTCTATAAACTTCATTAGGTTGACTTAGTACTGGATATTTAGGTTTTCTTAGCATTGCTTTACACTCCCCTAATAATAAAATTTCTTTCTTTAATGATTTTGGAATCACTAATGACTTTCTGTAACAAATCATACCAATGGATATAAACATTATTTAGTAGGGAAAAAAAAATAGTTTTTCCCCCCTAATCTAGAAATAAAAAAGCCACCATGAAAATGGTAGCTAATTAAAGTAATTATTCTTATTTATGAAGCTCTTTTATTGCTTTTTCCAACACTGTTTTACTATCATCATAGGTTATATCATTAGGATTTTCATTTTTGCTAATAGCTTGTATTACCTTATCTTCAATCTCTTCATGACGGATTTCGCTAAACATATCCGCCACTTCACCAACTTCCATAAAGCATTGGTAAATCTTTTTTTCCAGATAGTCATACAGTTCAATTACATCATTTTCATTAAGTAATCGAGCATTATAATCACTGTCATCAAAGTCATATAATTCATCACTATAATTTTTTACTTCATATATCTTCTTTTTTTGTGGACTAATATTTTCATTACCTAAATTTTCAAATGTCCCATATCGTAATTCTGCCTCTTTTAACAACCTGCTAAATTTATCAATTAAACGGTTATGCCTCTCAATTGAAAAATATTGATGTTGCGAAAAAATTTCCAACGTTATTTTCTCTTTTTGACTACTATCCTTAACATTCCTAGTACTATATTCAACTAGCCCATTCACCAACTCACTCCATTGAGAATAGGGTAAACCTTCAAGTCCGCATTTCCTGATTACTTTCACTGATTTTGAAGTAAAGTTTAGAAGTAAATATTTTATGTATTCCTTTGATTCAATTGGTATTGCAAATTCACGACCATTCTTTATGGCATTTTTTTCAACCCCTTTAACCTTGAGAAGTTCGGTCAGCTTTTTTACCTGTTCTTTCTTATAATTGTCAAAAGCATTTCGTTCGTTTTCTACTACTTTTATATTTCCATCAACTTCTCTTTTTACGAAGTTGTAGTTACTTTCCAGTGCAAGTTCTTTTGAAATTTGGTACATAGTAACAGTTTCTTTTAAGTCCATTATCTTACGCTCCATTCTTAGGGGGGATAGGGGGAGAAGAGAATCAAAAAAATTCAGTTATTCTCATTGATTATCTTACTACAGTTTTTTCATTTGTTTATCATCTCAACATTTAAACACCATGTTGATTTTACTTTTCACTCACACCCTTACCCCATTTTCAGACAGACAAAAAAAGAGTGGATTATTGGTCTTTGCTTCGAAGGCATTCCAATAATCCATTACACTATCACAGTTTCATATTATGACATTGTCATACAGAACTAACTTCCACTCATTTTTCACAGCTGGATAAAGAGGATGGAAACCACTTCGTCCCCTGTACCAACTGCAATGATGACATCGTCTACCTTTGTAACTTCTTCTTGAACACATTTCAAATTTTCAGTAGCAGATTCGTTTGTATCTTGCTCTTCAATAGACGGAAATAAATTCATAATAATAGCTGAACCATAATCTAATTTTGCAAGGTTGTTAACGACATACATTGTTGTTTGGTCTAACACAATATCATCTGCTTGACCTGCATTTTTCATCAATACAAGTGCTTTTCTCTTGTTCTTATCCCACTCTTTCCTAACAACGTACTTATTTTTCATTTCGTCATCATAAGTGACCTCTGTTTTAATTATGCTTTTTATTATTTTCATGATTTTGTACTCCTTAGAATCAAAAAGACTCAAATACCTTTTATGGTATTTGAGTCTGATTATAATTTTTTATAGTATTTCAATCTATTTCCAAAGACAGTTGCTTTGGTGATGATGAATATTGAATTTTCTTTAATTTATTTTCACTTATTTTTACATCTTTAGATATATACAAAGCCTCTATAGTCTGTTCTGGATTTCCTGTTAATGTTGATTGTGAAGATGTACCTGCATTTAAGTTAATTCTCCTTAAATTTAAATAATCAGGCAAAGAGCTTCCATATATTTTATTACCTGTACTTCCATCAAATGAAATTATATATGGAATATTTCTTTTATTTAGGTCTTCTAAAGCTTCGATAAATTTCTCAAAATCTAATCCTTGAATATAACGTTTACTTGAACCTTTCGTACCTTGATACGGTGGGTCCATATATATTAAATCAGAAGTTTGGGTATCCTTTAATACTTCTACATAATCTAAGCTAGTAACTGTGATTTTATTTTGCAATAACTCTCCATAACCTTGAATATCGTTAGCCATTTTAATGGGATTTTTACCCTTTCTCCTATTATCAGGACCTTGATTAAACTCTCCCTTTTCATTATATCTAACAGCATTTTTCACACACCTAGCTAACAGATATAATAACATTTCTGGTTCATGAGTATTATTAAACTCGCTTCTAATAAAATTATAGTGCTCTTTTGAATCTCCTTCTAACTGACCATTCCAAATATACTCGTATCTTTGGATTACCTCATTTGGATTGGATGCCATTTTACTTAATAATTTAGCCAAAGGTTCATTAATGTCATTCAACCAATAATGATTACCTATTTTTTGGTCTGCACATGCTATTGAAATAGCGGCTGAACCTGCAAATGGCTCTACAATTCGTTCAACATTATTAGGGATACATTCTAAAATATACTTTGCCAAGTTCCTTTTACTGCCTTGATAAGGAATTGGATGTGGAATTGCCATGAAAACCTCTCCTTTAATTTGTCTAAATTATATCATGCGATTAATTAACGCTCAAAGCCCTATACTGCTCTATTTAAATGGTATTATTATCTATATAGTATGGGAGGGAATATTCTTGGAAGAATCATTAGATTACTATATCAAGAGAGAAATACCAAATGAAATCGAAGAATTAATAAAACAGCTTAAAAGTAAACGTGCACTAATTGTTGTAAATCATATAAAAGAACATGGGTATGTCACAAATGAAGATTTACTGGATGTATACGGTTATGGTCATGGACCTAGGGCTGTAAAAGATGCCAAAGACCGAGGAATTCCGATTAAAACTTTATCTATTAAATCTCCAAAAACAGGGCGCACTATAGCTGCATATGTTTTTGATGACATTACTAAGATAAGAAATGGAATTTTAGAAGGTAGAAAACCTTTGGAAAAAAGGATTAAAGAAGAACTTGCTGAAATTCATGGTGAAAAGTGTTATATCTGTACAGAGCCTTACGAAACTAGGTATCTGCAAGCAGACCATAAAATCCCTTACGATGTTATCGGTGAAAATTCCTCGTACGAATATGAGTTAGATAAGTATATGCTTCTTTGTCGTTCTTGCAATAGAGCAAAAAGTTGGTCGTGTGAATACTGTGAGAACTTTTTGAAATCGAAAGATGAAAATATTTGTAAATCATGCTATTGGGCTTCTCCTGATTCATATAACCATATTGCAATGAAAAATGAAAAAAGGTTAGAATTAGTATTTTCAGACAATGAAATAGTTATTCATGAAATTTTAGCTTATCAAGCTAAACGAAATAATATGTCCATTCCAGAATTAATAAAAGAAATTTTAAAAAGGTCAGTAGAATAAACTCTACTGACCTTAATACCCTATCTACTTATTTCAAATATGATGCTACTAAAACATATTTATTTTATAAGCTTATTTACTTGCTCTAATAATATTTTGCTTCTTTGTTCTATAAAATCTTCATATGCTAAATCAAAAGTATCACTTGGACAAATTGCAGATTTTAATACCACATCTGGTTTTTCAATTAATCTTTTATACTCTTTTGGGTCTAAATCCTTTATTTGATTATTGTCAGATTTTGATAAAAAGCAGAAATTAGCTAATTTATTAATATCAGACTTATCCACCCCTAATCTTTCCAAATGTTTTTGAGGGAAGATATGATGAAACTCTGTTTTATATCCTATTCTTAATTTTCTTTGCAAATCTATTGGACTTCCCGAAATAAAAGATTTTGGATTATGATTAGCTAGTAATGCTATAAATACTTTTGTTGTAATAGTATTTACATTGAATTTGTTGTCAAAGTATTCGGAATTAAATGTGTATTTAAAATTGAACACATTTGCATTTTCATCTTCTCTTAACTTTTCCATATCTTCTATATCTTTAGGGATTTTAGTATCAATTGCATTGGAATAGTGTTTTGAAAACCCTACTTTCCAAAACCATTTCACCAACTTTTCACGTTGCTTATTTGTATAGGCATCTCCCATTGCTCGATGTGTAGCAAAAAATTTAGTCAATGGAATTAACATAGAAGGATAGGGTAAATATTTTATATTGAATACTTTTAACTCATCTTTTAAAAATTGAATACTAGATTTAATTCCATTTTCTATCACTGAAAATTTTTCCCTAACATCTTGTCCATTTAAATCTATGATTGAGTCTGTACTGGACTTATTAAGTAATACACTTGTACAACATTTTAGCAACAAATCAACATGTGATGAATTATTACCGTCAAAACCAAATTCCTCTAATTCATCAGCTAGTTCTGTAAACTTCTCTTGTAATACAAAATCCTCACTCCAACTCCATGCAGCTAATAACTGGTAGTGGTCTAAATCCGTACCCGCTGTATTTACCCTTTCAAATACCATAGAAACTAATTTCATATCATCTGTTTTCATTTTCTCTACAGGAATAACCTTAGTAGATAATTTTCTCATTACTTTATCTAATTTATCAGCCTTTTCATCTGTCAGCTCTCTAGTAGCTCTTCGATATTCAACTGAGTCCATTATTTTATATACGGGAAAATATCGTTCTAAATTTACCTCTTCTTCCTTTAAAGGTATAAACAAACTTTTAGTATCTTCTAGGGACCCTTCCATATCAAAATAAATATCAATCCACTCTGGATTTTCAGCGGCTAAAATATCTCTATTAAATAGAGCACATAAAGAAGTTAGTCTTTGTTGCCCATCTAAAACATATTGATAAGTTTGCATTCCATTTAATTCAGGAGAGTCAAAACTCCCCACTTTTTTATCATATTTTAAGAGGTTTGAAGTTTCCCAGAATAATACATTACCGATAGGAAAGCCTTTATATAAACTGTCATATAACAAACCTACTTGTTCGGCGGTCCAAACGAATCCCCGTTGAAATGCTGGAATTCTTACGGTTCCCTTTTTTACCTGGCTATATAAATCTTCTATTGTAATATTACTTTGTTCCAAAATAAACCCCACCTTCCCTGTTAAATTATAACATATGAAGGCTTTGAATTTTATTATAAATTCCTAACTATGTGACTAGTTAGGAATTCAACAATATTGAAAAACCTCATTTACTTGTGATACGGCTCGCCCTTCATAATTCTAAAGCTTCTATAAATTTGCTCGATCAACACAAGCTTCATCAGCTGATGGGGCAATGTCATTTTGCCAAATGATTGCTTTTCGTCGGCACGCTTCAATACATCGTCGTGTAAGCCGAGAGAGCCACCAATTACAAAGGCGATTTTACTTTTCCCATACGTCATTAATGACTCAATATCTGCAGCCATTTCTTCGGAAGTTTTCATCTTGCCGTTGATGGCAAGGGCAATCACATATGTGTCTGGACCAATTTTAGAAAGTATACGCTCGCCTTCTTTTTTCTTGACGATTTCCATTTCCGCATCGCTTAGCTGCTCGGGTGCTTTTTCGTCTGGCACTTCAATTACATCCATCTTTGCGTAGCTACCTAGACGCTTTATGTACTCATCGATTCCCATTTTCAAGTACTTTTCTTTTAGTTTCCCGACTGATACAATCGTTATATTCACACGTTATCCACCTTTACAATTCATTTACAAACAACTTATCCACAAAAGTTATCAACATATCCACAAACTCTTCCTATATATTGTGTAAAGTTATTTCCTTGATACAATATATTCTGCTGGCTGTTCACAGTAGTTGCATTTTGTGGATAACTTTTTACCCTCTTCGATTTTATCCATAATTGGGAATACTTTTTGCTCTGCCACGAACATGTCTAAAGCGTGTTCTATATGCTTTTCACAGCTGTATTTTTCCATTTTTACTTGACTCCTTATTTTCCGAAATTTCCACAAACTTATTCACAAATTAGTCTATGTTATCCACAATCTATTGTAACAAAGGAAAAGCGAGTAGGAAAGAAAAGGCTTTCTTCCACTACTCGCTGTGTAAAGTTTCTATTCACAATTTTCTAGTTATCCACATCACTTTATAGTGTATCACTATTTGTTAGTGTTAATGATAGCTCCACTAATTTACCTTGACGATATACTTTCATTGTTAAATCATCACCAGTCTTTTTCTCATTATACAAATGCTTTCTTAAATCAATGGCTGTTTCAATTTTCTCCCCATCCATTTCCACAATGACATCATATTGTTTTACTCCTGCTTTAGCTGCTGGGGAGTTATCCATTACCTGCGTAATCACAACACCCGTTGTCACTTCTTCTGGTAATTTCAACGTTTGTTGTTGGTAGAATGCCGGTACTTCTGTTAAATCAGCTAACGAGATTCCCATTGTTGGACGTTTCATTTCACCATTTCGTTCTAGCTCCTCAATAATTGGGATTGCTGAGTTAATTGGAATGGAGAAGCCTAGCCCTTCGACAGATGATTCAGCAATTTTCATGGAGTTAATGCCGACCAATTCACCCGCTAAGTTAACTAATGCACCACCACTATTACCTGGGTTGATAGCCGCGTCGGTTTGTAAAACTTCTTGTTGCCAATCTTCCGTACCATCTCCATTTAAGTCGACTGGCACCGAACGATCTTTACCAGAAACAACACCCGTTGTAACAGAACCATAAAAATCTAAACCAAGTGGATTCCCTATAGCAATTACTGTTTCACCTTGTTTTAAGACATCTGAGTTACCGAACTTTGCAACTGTTTTAACATTTTTAGAGCTAATTGAAATAACAGCTAGGTCTGTCCAAACATCACGGCCCACTAGTTGAGCCTCTTCTTTCGTGCCATCCGCCATTGTTACCTCTAACTGTTTTGCCCCTTGTATAACGTGATTGTTTGTTACGATAAATGCTTTGTCGCCCTCTATTTTATAAACAACACCTGAACCGCTTCCTGCCTCTTGTGTTGATGTCGAAGGTGGACTCCAAAAGCCGTTGCTTGTCACTTCTTGAATATTGGTAATTCCCACAACAGCCTCTGAGGCTTTTTCAACCGCTGCTGTGACGTCTGTTGTTACTTCTGTTGCTACCTGATTAATGGTTGTGTCATTTTTGTCTGAGCCGTTTGTTGTTGTTCCTGGCATTTGATTGACAAGTCCAGGTAGCATTAGCCAAACGAGTAAAGCGCCAATAATGACACCGATAAGACCGCTGAAGAAGTAACCACCCTTACCACCGCCACCTTTCTTTTTTAAACGTTTTGACTGCATTTCTCGCTCCTCACGTTCGAGTCGCTCCTGTAAAGGTGACTTCTGTATTTCATCATTATTTAGAAAATCACTGTTTTTATCGTTATCTTGAAAATTACTCATCGTCCTCATCCTTTCATTGACTGCTATTTGTTAATTGTTACCCTTATCTTACGATTCAAACATTAAAATCAGATGAAAACTAAATAAAATGGACATAAAAATAGCTGTTCAATGCATTTACTTAAAAATGCGATTGAACAGCTTTTCTTTTTAGAAGCCTCTGGTAAATCAATGTTTGATTTTTGTATTTGTTATGAGCATTGACTGAGCCTCCGGCACGCCAATCAATCATCATTGGCCTTTATGTTAAACGGTTACTAACCTTGTTGGCTCTTCCGCGTCTGTATCAAATAAATGAACATATTCGCCTGCTATAATACCGCATGATTGCAAGGTTTGCGCTACGCTCATGCGCGCCAGCTCTTTCATGTTGTTATCCTTACTTAAATGTGACAAATAAATATTGGTCTGCTTTTCAAAAACGACCTCACTCATGGCAATAGCTGCATCCTCATTTGACACATGTCCTACATCACTTAAAATGCGACGTTTTATCGACCATGGATAACGCCCCATTTGTAGCATATTGACATCGTGATTACTTTCAAATACAAAGGAATCTGCCCCACGAATAATACCTTTCATACGATCACTGACATAGCCTGTATCGGTAATAATAACAAGTTTACGCCCGTCCTCATGAAAAGTATAGAACATTGGATCTGCGGCATCATGTGATACGGCAAAGGATTCAATCGACAATGAGCCAAAATGTTTCACAGTATCCATTTCAAACTCGAAACGTTGCTCTACTGGAATTTCACCTACGAGCCCATCCATTGCCTGCCATGTTTTGGCGTTTGCATAAATTGGTACACTATATTTTCGTGCCAATACACCAATTCCTTTAATATGATCGCTATGCTCATGTGTTACCAATATGCCATTTAGCTTTTTCATATTACGGTCGATTTTTGTAAATAGCTGCTCCATTTTTTTACCACTAAAGCCTGCATCGACGATAAATGCATAATCGTCGTTCTCCACGTAAATCGAATTGCCTGTACTGCCACTTGCTAAAACACTAAATCGCATAATTAAACTCCCCAGTCTTCTTCTTCGCCCTCTTGCTTGTCCTCTTGCTTATCCTCTTGGAATTCAATAACATTACCTTCAACAGCATTGACAAAATACTCTTCGGTTTCCCCATCAGATAATTTCACACGCATTTCCCATGTTGGGACCAGTACCTGCGTTCGAGTTAAATAAACAAGTGTCGAGTAGCCTAACTTCATTTGCGTAATCCGCGAATCTGGCTTTAGTAGTCCTTTTGTATACAATGTTTGTATAATTTGAAGTGGTGGAATCACACTTTCCTGTTGCTCCATCTCTTCAATACTATCAATCATTGTTTGCTCATACATTGTGACTTCGTTATTCGAATTCCATTGTACTTTTAATAAACCACTCTTATTGTAATAAAGCATTCCATTATTTGTTTTCTGGAAGAAGATTGCAACCCGTTCCTCACGGTCAACCTTCCACAATGCATAGGAAGTACCCTCTTTGATGTGCGCTTGGGCAAACTCTGTAAAGCTCGTATCGTCATTTATATTTCGTACTTTTACAGGACTCTCAAGAATTACCCGCGCTCTCGTTTCAACTGAAAGGTCCACTTGATGATTTGAATTTGCAAATTCAGCAGGCGTAAAAATATGGACTTTGCCTGAAATATACGTAGCCGACTCTATACTATTAGGGAGTGCTCCATACGTAATATTATCGTCTTCTAATCGTGCCCCAATCGTTTTCTCACCAGGTATCTCAACGTTCTGCGCCTCATCGTAACGATTCACATACAACGAGTATAGAAAAATATTTAAGATTAAAAAAACCATAATAAAAATGGACTTTGTTCTATTCCAATCCATTTTTGACACCTCCGAGCATGTCAGGCGTCAATAAAATCCATGCACCATTACGTATAACAAACCACCTTGGCTCTAGATTAAATAATTGTTCGTTTTCTTCCTTTGTTAAATAATAGCCCACCACAATTTCATCTATATCAGATAATACAATATTATTAAGCGTATGAATTTTTTCAACTATTTCTGTTCCAGATGGCAATTCTTTAATCTCTTTTTCCGATGGTATATCCATATCTAATGTAAAGTATGGTCGTTTATAACGGAAAATGCGATTATCTCCCCAAACAGTTGTAATTCGGGTTGTTGCCTGATCACTATATACCGGGAGCCCCTCTAAGTAGAGCTGATAATCCAATTGATTTTTACTTGTACTTGTTGATACATACCGGTAATCCGCTGTAAAGCCCCCATGTTCATTGATAAATTCAAAACTACTATTTAATAGCTTTGACGGCTCTATTCTTTCGCTACTTTCTGCAGCTGGATACACGTAGTTTAGTGATTTTAATCTCCTATCGACAGTCATTAGCGACATGCCATCTGTATATTTTTCAGATGTCGTGCTTTCAACAGTACGTTGTACAATATTTGGATCTGTAAATAACACATTTTTAAATGATTCTAGTGAAAGTTGTTCATCATCGATATAATACGTATACTTTACAGATTCAATTTTGTCATTAGCTACATAAAGTGATGTATAGCCATCACGCTCTACCTCTTTAAAAACACCATACTGTTTTGAAGGCTCAATAATATCCCTTACAAACTGATTGGCGTTTGAAAGGCTTACATTAGAACGCAACAATGAATCATTATTGCTACTAACGAAAAATACCTGTAATTCTTTATTGTTGTATTGGCTCCAATCTATGATCATACGATTGAACGTTGTTTCTGGTAGTTCCTTATCGGCAAATTGAAAAATAGAGCTAAATGCTGAGAAGGGAATCTCTCCTGCAAAAAAGACCGTCATGCGATTATTTGCTCGAATCAGCTCATTTACATAGTCTGGTGAAATTTTATTATTAATTCGCACTAAATCAAGAATGTTCCAGCCCTTAAAGGCATTCATCATATCTTTCATAGCGCCATTCGATACAGTTCCTGTAAATCCATCTTCAGCCCGAATTATAGCCTTATATGGTCTGATGACATCTTCCGTACTTTTTTGTGGCCCTATTAAGATTTCCTTACCTTCTGTTTGTTCAATAAATTTATAATCCGGCGTGTATGTCCAAATGATAAAGGTCAATACCACACTCAGCATAACGAGTAGAAATAAAACAGCTGATTTTACTGGTTCAATATACTTCATTCCCACTCACCTGCCTCGTCAAATTCGTCTAAATCATATGGTAATGTAAAGAATATCGTTGTGCCATGACCTTCATCACTTTCCGCCCAGATTTTCCCGCCATGTGCCTCAATCATTTCCTGTGCAATGGCTAGACCAAGGCCTGTACCACCCATAGAGCGTGCACGTGCGCGGTCTACTCGATAGAAACGATCAAATATGCGACCGACATTTTCTTTTGGAATCCCCATACCATCATCGGAAATCATCACCTTCAACATATTCCCCTGAACGGTAAAGCCAAAGCGTACATTACCACCGTCTGGTGAATATTTAATAGCATTGGAAATGATATTATCGATAACTTGTGTCACCTTATCCGTATCAAATTCAACATAATAAGATGCCTCTGGGAATAAGCGTTCAAATACTACCTTTTCAGACTTAGACATTTCAAAGCGATCGATGATGCGATTAAAGAATGAATTGAATAGGACAATGTCTTTATTCAGCTCATAATCTGCACTATCCATGCGGGATAACTGCAACAAGTCATTGACTAAACGGATCATACGCTCGGTCTCTGTCTGTGTAACATTTAAAAATGTTGGCGCAATGTTTTCATCTTTCCACGCCCCATCAGCCAACGCCTCTAGATAACTGCGCATTGTTGTTAAAGGTGTTCGGAGTTCGTGTGAAACGTTGGATACAAATTCTCTACGATCCATTTCAATCTTTTCTTGCTCCGTATTGTCATGTAGCACGGTAATTAGACCATTGATAAAGCCCGTCTCTTTTTGAATAACTGAGAAATTCGCCCGTAATATATACGGGGCATCTGCCGTACTAAAATTTAAATTTACTGCATCATTCATATGAATTAAATCTTCAAAACTATATTCCTGATCGATGCCTAAAACAGATGCAATTGGACGACCTAATGTTATATCTCTTGAAATATGCAATAGCTCAAGTGCTGGATCATTAATAAGAATAATACGCCCTTTGCGATCTGTGGCAATAACGCCATCTGTCATATTACTCAGAACCGAATTGAGCTTACGTCGCTCTGCCTCTGTTGTCGATTGCGCCTCCTGCAAGCGATTCGTCAAATGGTTAAAGGTAAGAGCAAGCTGCCCGATCTCATCTGTCCCATAAACTCGCACTTTACGTGAATAGTTTCCTTTTGCCATGGCCTGTGCCTGCTTTCGCATATCAGCAATCGGCTGTGTAATTGTGCGAGCCACTAAAATTCCTAAGAAGATAGTAATAACTAAGGACATCGCTGTTCCACCCAGGAAAATACGGTTAATATCATTCATTTGTTCAAAAACTGATTCAATATTCGATTCAATATAGAGTACCCCTATAATTTCATCATCAGGACCTGCGCCATCACGAATTGGCGTTGCTAGTACCCATACACGATCTCTTGTTTTATTGTCAATTTTTATAATATCAAATAAAGTCTCTGCTGAAATTGCACGACGGACAAGGTCAGTATTCGAACGTTGTCCAATTAAATTTTGGTTTTCAGCTTCTGACGTCGCAAGTATACGCTGCCGGTTATCTATGACGCGAATTTCTAAAATATCTCCATTTGAAACATCCTTCAAGCCTGTTGAAAATTCCTTCACGATGGACTTTAGGCTTTCCTCACGCGTTGGCATACTTTCATCGCGTTCTTTTAAAATTTCTTCACGAATGCTATATTGCATCAAATCAACACGTTGAAAAATGGATTCTTGAAAATTACTCTTCAAATTTCGCTCTAATTCACGCGCGAAATAGATGCCTATGATTTGCAAAGCTAGCATAATAAGTAAGATATAAATAAGCACTAGCTTGACATGAATGGACTTAAAGAAGCTTACTTTGTGCATTCCGTTTACTCCTGTTCAGGATTTCGTAAATAATAACCTACACCACGTCGTGTCACAATCCAAGCTGGATGACTCGGATTGTCCTCTATTTTTTCACGTAAACGACGAATCGTTACATCCACTGTACGTACATCACCAAAATAATCATAACCCCATACGGTCTGTAATAAATGCTCACGCGTCATCACTTGTCCTATATGTTTACCTAAGTAATGCAATAGTTCGAACTCACGATGTGTAAGTTCGATTGATTCCTCACGTTTCATCACTAAGTATGCATCCGGCTGAATAACAAGAGAGCCTACAACAATCTCATTTGACTCTTCCTGTGCTTCTTCTGCAGCCGGCGCCACAACTTGTAAACGGCGCATATTCGCTTTCACCCGAGCAATCAGTTCACGTGTACTAAATGGTTTCGTCACATAATCGTCTGCTCCCATTTCTAAGCCTAATACCTTATCAATCTCAGAGCCTTTTGCCGTAAGCATAATAATAGGAAAATCATATTTTTTTCGCACTTCTCTACAAACTTCCATACCATCCCGCTTAGGTAACATTATATCTAATAGCATTAGATCCGGCTGTTCTTCCTCAACCTTCTCTAGCGCTTCATCTCCATCATATGCGCAAATAACTTTGTAGCCTTCTTTAATTAAATTAAACTGTAAAATATCTGCGATTGGTTTTTCATCGTCAACAACTAAAATCGTTTTGTTCATCCATTCTCTCCCTTTCGCTATTCATCTATTTTAAAACAATGTGTCATGATTTATTTCAACTTCGTGTATTAAAACCTATGCTATCGCTTCGCTGTTGCGCAGCAATACTTTGTGTATTCTCATTGACAAAGCTAGTGTACTTTATTGCCTGAAGATAAAAGTCACTACTCTTAACTCTAACATGCTTTTAGCTTCCATGCATTATTCATGATTAGTTTCTCTATATCTATTTCGTCTATTAGCCCAAACACTCACGTGTTTAAAACTCCTACTGCAAAAAGAAGGGAACAGCCGCCTATAAATACCAAATATATGAGCCACAGGATAACACACTCCTAGGCTATCTTTCTAAATATTTCTTGGGAAATAGCATTATATTTTATGAGTTATATACAAAAAGGCAGCCCAGCATTTGGACTGCCTTTTATACAAGTAAATTACTGACCTACATAAGATAAAGGATTCACAAGTGCACCATTTTTCTCAACTTCAAAATGTAGATGCGTACCTGTAGAATTTCCAGTAGAACCCATAATCCCAATGACTGAACCTTTTTCGACAACCTGTCCAACCTCTACATCAATAGAAGATAAATGTCCATATAGCGTCGTATAGCCATTATTATGATTAACCACAATACGGTTTCCGTAGCTACCTGAAACTCCCGCTGCTACAACAACACCATTATCAGCTGCGAGGATGTTGTAGTTGCTAGGTCGGGCAATGTCGATTCCTCGATGTTGTGCACCCCAACGTTGTCCCATTTGACTAGAAATATAGCCACCTACTGCTGGCCAAGAAAATTCACCTGTACCTCGAGAAGAGATAACCTTTGTCCCTACAACTTCAATTTCATCAACTGGTTGCTGGACGACTGTTTCTTTTAAAGCCACTTTTGATGTACGTGTACCATTCTCAGATGTTAATAAATAGGATGTCTCCTTTTTACCGTCAACACCTTGCTGTTTTATAACTGACTCACCTTTATACATCGTTGGGTCTTCTTCTATAACCTTCTTAAACGGAATCGTATCTGTAACTTTCTTTTCTTGTTTTACTGCAATTGTTACGAACGGTTTAGCGACAGTTACGTTTAACGCTTGTCCTATTTGTAACACTGTATCCACCGCAATACCAGGATTTAAGGCTAATAACTCAGCTGTTGTTAAGCCATGTTTTTTAGCAACCGATCCTAATACATCACCTGGTTGAATTTTATATTCTTGTTGTTCGATGGAGCCAGTCATTAATAATTTCACCGCTTCTTCAGGCGTTAGTATAGCATTTGGCGCGATCTTCTTTGTTACACCTGAAACTCCCTGTTTAAAGGAAATATCTAAGATCCGCGTTTCACCAGATTGTAAAGATGGTAAACCATTAATAGCTTGTTGGTTATCTTGAAAACTTTTTAACTCTTGCTGTGAAACATATTGTAGCTTTAGCATACGAACAGTTTCTTCATAAGCATTAGCATCTTTTAAATTGGCGATCGGTTTGTTATCTACTAATAATGAAAAGGCTGGTGTTTGTGCTACAAGAGATTGCTCAACCTTCTTTAATGTTTCTGCATCCTTTGTTTCATTACTAAACACTTGCTCTGGTATTATTTTCACAGCAGCGTTAGCATCTATAGCGTATTCCTTGTACTGATTAATTGCTTCCTTTTCTTTTGAAGCAATGATTTCCTTCACGGCTTTGTCATCAGATACAGCACCCATATATTCATTGTCTACATAAACATGATAGATTTTATGTAACGCTTCTTTATGATTAATTTCTTTGGCATACCCCATATTAATAGTTAAACTTGCCATTAATACTGCAATAATTGATACCTTTTTAAAAGAAGAAAAATTGTAGGTGAATCTATTGTTTTCTTCTTTTTTATTCCAAGACGAACTCATCAATAAAGCCCCTTCCAACTTTACCCTATCATAGGTTTAATTACCCACAAGGATTTTTTGCACCACTATAATGTACCATAAAGAAAATATTGATTGAATCTTTTCTCCCTTTTGTAATGTAATTGTATTATTTCTCTACTAATTGTTACATAACTCCTATTTTTGTTAATCGCTATTCTATTGTATTTATATTCAATTATTCAGCATTTTAAACAATTTTATACTTTTTTCTTAAATTCTAGACAGTATATAGACTTATTACTTTTTACTTGATTAATATTTCGATAAAATAGAATAAGGTTAATACACTAGTTGATTGGAGCGATTTATTTGAGTGACTCACAAACCTCTGTGATAACATCTAAAGCAGGGAAACCACAAAAAAAGAAAAAAGCCCGAAGACATATAATAAGGACCATTATGGTTATGCTTGGTGCAATTATAATGGCTGTTGGACTAGAGCTATTTTTAGTACCTAACCAAATCATGGATGGTGGAATTGTTGGTGTTTCTATTATCACTTCACATCTATTAAATTTACCACTCGGTATTTTCATCTTCGTTTTAAACTTACCTTTTATCTTTTTAGGCTATAAACAGATTGGTAAAACTTTTGCCCTTTCTACAGGACTGGGAATTACTGTACTTTCCGCAACAACAATTCTTCTACATAATTCAGAACCATTTACAAGTGATACATTACTGGCAACAGTGTTTGGGGGAATAATTTTAGGAATTGGGGTCGGTATTGTTATCCGTTATGGTGGTTCTTTAGATGGTACGGAAATTTTAGCGATTCTTCTTAATCGAAAATTGCCTTTCTCAGTTGGGGAATTTATTATGTTTTTCAACTTATTTATCTTTACTGTAGCCGGCTTTATTTTCACGTGGGAGCAAGCAATGTACTCTATTCTAGCGTACTATATCGCCTACAAAATGATTGATATTGTTATTCAGGGGATGGAAGAATCTAAATCTGTTTACATTATTAGTGATGAGATTGATGAAATTGGTCAAACGATCATGGATCGCTTAGGTCGTGGTGTAACCTTTTTACATGGCGAGGGAGCGTATACGGGTAACGACAAAAAAGTAATTTTCACCGTTATTACACGTTTAGAGGAATCCAAACTGAAAACCATCGTCTCTGAAATAGACGACAATGCATTCCTTGCAATTGGTAATATTGCAGAAGTAAGAGGCGGGCGCTTCAAGAAGAAGGATATTCACTAAAAGTCAGGATATGAAAAAGAAAGCAATGGCGTGCCTGCACCATTGCTTTCTTTTTATATTATGCTTCCCAAATATCTACTAAAACGTTCGTCTGTTCACGAGCAGGACCGACAGAGAAAGTAGCAATTTGAATGCCTGTTAATTCGCTCACGCGCTCTACATAACGTCGTGCATTCTCTGGCAACTCTTCTAATGTTCGGCAGCCTGTAACATCTTCTGACCAGCCTGGAAGTTCTTCATAAATTGGTTCGCATTGTTCAATAATATGAAGATTTGCTGGATATTCTGTAATTGTTTCATCTTTATATTTATATGCCGTACAAATTTTCACTGTCTCTAGACCTGATAAAACATCGATTGAATTGAGCGCTAAATGGGTAATGCCACTTACACGACGTGAGTGACGTACGACAACTGTGTCAAACCAGCCTACACGACGAGGACGCCCAGTTGTTGTTCCATACTCGCGACCAACTTCACGAATTTGCTGACCAACTTCATCAAATAATTCTGTTGGGAATGGACCGTCTCCTACACGTGAAGTATAAGCTTTACATACACCTATTACACTTGAAACGCGTGATGGGCCAATACCAGCACCAATCGCTACACCGCCAGCAACAGGATTGGATGAAGTAACAAATGGGTAAGTACCTTGATCGACATCAAGTAAAATACCTTGTGCTCCCTCGAATAATACTTTGCCGCTCTCATCTAATACATCATTTAAAATTTTTGAAGTGTCCGTTACATACTTTGCAATTTCTTGCCCATAGCCATAATATTCTTCAAATATTTCTTCGAACGTTATGCCTTCAACTTCATAAAATTTCTCGAATAATTTATTTTTAATTGCTAAATTATAACGTAGTTTTTCTTCAAATATTTCTTTATCTAATAAATCAGCCATACGGATTCCGATGCGTGCAACTTTATCTTGATAGCATGGACCGATTCCTTTGCAAGTTGTACCGATTTTATTATCGCCACGGCTTTCTTCATCTGCAATATCTTGTTTAATATGATACGGCAGAATAACATGAGCACGGTTAGAAATACGAAGATTATCTGTATCGATGCCACGCTCCTGTAGTCCTTTTAGTTCTGTTACAAGCGACTTTGGATTAACAACCATACCATTTCCCATTACTGAAGTTTTTTCTTTGTAGAAAATACCTGATGGAATTAAATGTAATTTATATGTTTCACCTTCAATTTTTATGGTATGTCCTGCATTATCGCCACCTGCAAATCGGGCGATTGCATCCGCCTTTTGTGAAAGGAAGTCGGTAATTTTGCCTTTCCCTTCATCTCCCCACTGTGTTCCTACAACTACAACTGATGTCATAATCAGCACCTCCGTTAGATACATAATGTATCTCATTTATCAAGCCGTTAATTATTGTAACAATGATAGAAACCTCTAGTCAACAAAAAATAGTTAAAAACACGAACATAAAATCAAATACTATGATTTAACGTTCGTGTTTAATGACAGAATGGTATGAATATTATCGCGCTTTTAGATAAAGTGAAACGCCAATCAGTTCGGTTTTCTTTTTCCCCACTGATTGTAGTTGAACCAATCGGGCTTTTACGGTTCGTTAATCGACCACCTAGTCATTCTAGTTGTCATCTTTGCACTCGAGGTGGGCGTCTTACTGACCGTTCATGCGGGATAAATATTACTAATCACGTGGAGGTGGTGGCGGCATTTGTGACCAATCCACGTTAATAAATTTATTGAATTCCTTTTTAAATGCAAGCGTTACTGTTCCGGTAGGGCCGTTACGTTGTTTAGCTATAATAATTTCAATCATGTTTTTACTTTCAGATTCTTTATCGTAGTAATCGTCACGGTATAAGAATGCAACAATATCCGCATCCTGCTCAATACTTCCCGATTCACGTAAGTCACTCATCATTGGTCGCTTATCTTGACGTTGCTCAACGCCACGAGAAAGCTGTGATAAAGCAATTACAGGCACCTTTAATTCACGCGCCAATCCTTTTAAAGAACGTGAAATCTCTGATACCTCCTGTTGACGGTTTTCACCGGGTTTACCACTACCTTGAATTAACTGTAAATAGTCGATTAAAATCATTCCGAGGCCATGCTCTTGTGCTAAACGACGACACTTTGCTCGTATTTCATTGATACGTACACCTGGTGTATCGTCAATAAAAATACCTGAATTCGATAAACTTCCCATTGCCATAGTTAGTTTACCCCAATCCTCGGTTGTTAAAGCACCTGTACGTAAAACTTGGGCATCAATATTTCCTTCTGCACAAAGCATACGCATAACTAATTGCTCTGCGCCCATCTCTAACGAGAATATGGCAACATTTTCACGTGCCTGAACTGCTACACTCTGCGCAACATTTAGCGCAAAGGCCGTTTTCCCTACAGAAGGACGCGCCGCAACAATAATTAAGTCATTCCGCTGGAAGCCCGCTGTAATATGGTCTAAATCTCGGAATCCTGTAGGAATACCCGTAACATCACCTTTACGAGATTGTAGCTGCTCGATATTATCGAAGGTCTCTACTAACACGTCTTTTACATGCTTAAAGTCACCTGCATTTTTGCGATTGGCAACTTCCATCATCTTCTTCTCAGCTTCGCCAAGTAATGCCTCTACTTCGTCCTCTCGTGTATACCCATCTTCTACGATTTTTGTGGCTACACGAATTAAACGACGTAATAAAGCCTTTTCTTCAACAATTTTAGCGTAGTGGGCAACGTTGGCTGCCGTAGGAACAGCATTGGCGAGCTCTAGTATATACGATAGCCCGCCAACGTCTTCAATCTCTTTTTTTGCTGATAATTCCTCAGTAACTGTTACAACATCTATCGCTTTTCCCTGATCACTTAAACGCAACATCGTTTCAAAAATTTTCTTATGCGCATTTTGATAAAAATCATCTGCTAGAAGAATTTCTGATGCCGTTATTAATGCCTGTGGTTCTAGGAAAATCGCACCGATAACCGATTGCTCCGCTTCCCGGTTATGCGGTGGAACGCGGTCTATCATCGGTTCGCTCATGGATAGTCGCCCCTTATTCTTCCGTTACATGTACTTTTAATGCCGCTGTTACATCATGGTGTAGTTTCACAGGTACATTTGTAAAACCTAGTGCACGAATCCCATCATTTAAAGTCATTTTACGTTTATCGATTTTTATGCCATGTACTTTTTGTAGTGCATCTGCAATTTGCTTTGTAGAAACCGAACCGAATAGACGGCCGCCTTCACCTGATTTTGCTTTTAGCTCCACAGTTAAAGTCTCTAATTTTTCTTTCAATGCTTTTGCTTCAGCTAATTCTGCTGCTGCATTTTTTTCTTCTAATTTTTTTTGTCCTTCTAATTGACTCATAGCTTGCGCATTCGCTTCAGCAGCATAGCCATTTTTTACAAGGAAATTTTGTGCGTAGCCATCTGCCACATTTTTGATTTCACCTTTTTTTCCTTTTCCTTTAACGTCCTTTAAAAATACTACTTTCATTATTCCGAACTCCCTTCGAGTACCTCAAATATGGCCTCTTCTAAATATTTTTTCACTTCTTCTATAGTAAGAGCTTCAATTTGACAGGCCGCATTCGTTAAATGGCCGCCGCCGCCGAGCCGTTCCATAATAAGCTGTACATTTATTTCTCCAAGTGATCTTGCACTAATGCCAATTAAGCCATCAGAACGGTGAGCAACGACAAATGAAGCACTAACGTCCTTCATTGTTAGTAGAATATCTGCTGTTTGTGCGATTAATACAGAATCATACACTTTTGAATCTTCACCTGCGGCAATAGCAACACCTGGTTTTACGAACTTTACAGTTTGCACAATCTTAGAACGCTCAATATACGTATCAATATCTTCTTTTAGTAAACGTTGTACTAAAACTGTATCAGCGCCGTTCGTTCGTAAATAAGAAGCTGCCTCAAAAGTACGAGCACCTGTACGAAGAGTAAAACTCTTTGTATCGACAATAATTCCAGCCAGTAATGCTGTTGCCTCTAGCATATTAATTTTTGCGCGTTTAGGCTGATATTCTAGTAACTCAGTCACAAGCTCAGCTGTGGACGAAGCATATGGTTCCATATAAACGAGTGTCGGATTTTCTATAAAATCCTCACTGCGACGGTGATGGTCAATAACAACGACCTTTTCCGCTAATTTCAATAAGTATGGATCTATCACTAAATTTGGTTTATGTGTATCAACAATAATGAGCAAGGATTTCTCCGTCATTTTTGCTGCAACCTCTTCTGGTGTTAAAAAGTGTTCATAGAAATCAGACTTTCTTTCAATTTCATTCATCAAACGTGTTACACTTCCGTTTAATTCATCGAAATTTATGACAACATAGCCCTTTACATCATTCATTTGTGCCATTTTACGAACACCTACAGAAGCACCGATGGAGTCCATATCTGGATTCTTATGCCCCATGACAAATACTTGATCACTATCTTGAATCAGATCACGCAGGGCATGTGAAATGACACGAGCCCTAACACGCGTACGTTTCTCCACAGGATTCGTTTTACCACCATAGAATTTCAGCTTTCCAGTAGGTTGCTTGATGGCTACCTGATCACCACCACGACCTAAAACAAGGTCCAGGCTTGATTGTGCTAAACCGCCAAGTTCCACCAAAGAGGAAGATCCTGCACCTACGCCAATACTAAGCGTTAGTGAGAGATTTTTCTGTGCTGTTTTTTCACGAATTGTATCTAAAATAGCAAATTTTTTCTTTTCAAGTTCTGTTAAAATCGACTCATTTAATACTGCTAAAAAGCGATCCGATGAAATACGTTTTACAAATATTCCATGCTCCGCAGCCCAATCATTGACGATCGATGTCACCATCGTATTTGTTAAACTACGAGGTTGATCATCCATTGCTTGCGTAATTTCGTCATAATTATCTACAAATAAAATTGCAATAACTGTACGATCGGCGAAATACTGTTTTTCAATTGCTATTTGCTCGGTAACATCAAAGAAGTATAACAATCGCTCTTCTTCTTTATAAAACACACGATATTTCCGATCACGAAGGGTAATGGTTGCTTCATTTGTTTCTTCGGTCTTCATTAGTACATATATATCATCTGATATATTAACAATTCCTTCGCCTACTAATGTCTCCAAATTCAGTACACCTTGCATATATGGATTCGACCATTCAATTTCAAATTGCTCATTCACAAGTAAAATCCCAATCGGCATTTCAAGCAATGCCTCTTCTCCAACCTTTTTCATGCGGAAGGAAATGGATTCGATATGCTTTTCTGTTTCTTCAAAAGTAGCTTGTTCAACCTTCCACGTATAAACCATTAACAGAACAAAACCTATACCATAGCCGATTCCTATTCCGATATTCCAAATACATAGAAGTACGAACGTCACGATGCCAAAAATGGAAAGAACAAAAAGTGGATAGCGGATTGGTCGTTTTCTAAAAGTCCCCATTAGATCAGCCCCTTATTCTTTAGTCTTTCCTTTCACAAGTGAACGTACGTCAAAACCTAAATCTACAATACCAAGTAAAATAATGAATGACGATAATGGAATAGCTAATAAACTGGCAATCCATTTCACAGCATTTGGCATTCCTTTTTTGGAAATAAAATAATGGATAAAGGAAATCCCTTGTAGGATTAATAATAGCCATAAAATATAAGATACATTTAAAACAATTATCTCTAACATAGTGCCAGGTTCTGGACGTATAAATAAATTAATGGATAGAACAATCATGTAGTACCATAAAATAGCACGTGGTAAACGCATATTTTGAAATGGTACAAATTTTGGAACAGCTAAACCTAGGCGTTTTAAAATAGGTAAATTCAATGTAATTACGATGAATGCTGTAGAAAATGCAAAAATTGTTATGGTTGCTGGCATTGTCAACTCAAGTGTTTTAATCATTGCCTCTAGTTGTTCTGGTTGAATTGCTACCTTTCCAGTTACACTTTTAGCAAGCTCATTAGACTGCTCATAATTTTCACGAACGATGTCCAAACTCATATCAATCATGTTAAGACCTGCTAAGCGCACATAAGCTAAATAAACTAGTGCTGTTGACAACAAGACAGCGATACCAGATGACATGAATAAATAAAGTTTGCTTTTTTTCAGGTAAATCGCATCACCTATGACTACTCCAAGCAACCCCATGATAAAGGCGAACGGTAACATAGTAATGCCACTCACTAAAACGGTTAAAATACAGCCTACAACTGCTACGAGTATTGATGAGGAACGCTTGAAACTTGCACCATACCAAGCAATCGGTAACGGAGCAAATAATAAGGCTACCATAAACATAAATGGGATATACGCAGAGATAATCATTAAGATTGTAAAAATTGCGACCATCATTGAGCCTTGCACAAGCGCCTTGGTTTGATTATTCGGCATTGAAAACCTTCCTTTTTTTCAGTCAAACTTACTAAAGCTTATTGTACCATTTTTTCACGTTATTGAACAAAAAACGCTAAGATCAACTATTTTCTTTAGGGCTAATCTATGCAGACTAAGTGCGCAAAAGCACTTGTACATTCAACATGCCCAGGCTCCTTAGTGGAAACGCTCCTATTTTCTCAAGAGAAATTGATTAGCATCTTAGAGATTACATCTACTAAAAACTATGCATTACGTAACAACAAAAAAACCAGCATCCCGATACGAATATCGAAATATGCTGGTTTGAAATCGATGCAGAGTCAAAACCCTGACGTCATCAATCTTATTTGTCTTCTGATACGAATGGAAGTAATCCCATAATACGAGATACTTTAATAGCAGAAGTTAATTTACGTTGGTATTTAGCGCTAGTGCCAGTTACGCGACGTGGAAGAATTTTCCCACGTTCTGAGATGAATTTTTTTAGTAAATCTACATCTTTATAGTCGATATGCGTAATGTTATTAGCAGTGAAGTAGCAAACTTTACGGCGTTTGCGGCCTCCGCGACGTGGTGCCATAGTGATGTCTCCTCCTTATAAGTTTATAGTTTTTGTAGATAGAAGAGTTAGAATGGAAGATCATCCTCTGAAACTTCGATCGGTCCCTTGCTGTTAGCAAAAGGATCTTCATCTACACGTGTATAGTTCGGCTGATTCACTGGTGGTTGATTTTGCTGATAAGAACCGCCGCCAAATGAACCTTGCTGAGGCATTGCGCCACCAAACTGTTGTTGTGGTTGGCCACCGCCATAAGACGGTTGGCTATTTGCGTAAGATTGTCCACCGTATTGGTTAGATGCTGGAGCACCTCCACCACTACGAGGCTCTAAAAACTGTACGCTATCTGCCACAACATCAGTTGTATATACACGCTTACCATCTTGTCCTTCATAGCTTCCTGTTTGGATACGACCTTCTACTCCAATTAAACTTCCTTTTTTCATGAAGTTCGCTAAGTTTTCGGCCTGTTTGCGCCAAGCAACACAGCTTATGAAATCTGCTTCTTTTTCACCTTGTTGGTTTGAGAATGTACGGTTTACAGCAACTGTAAATCGAGTAGACGCAATACCATTTGGTGTGTAGCGTAGCTCGGGATCTTTTGTTAGTCTTCCAACTAATACAACACGGTTTATCATCAGAATACAACCTCCTTTTCAGCATTTTGTTTAAAATTATTTTGCTTCTTCGCGAACTGCAATGTGACGAATGATATCTTCGCTGATGTTAGCAAGACGTGTGTATTCGTTGATTGCTTCTGAAGTAGCGTTTACTTTTACGATTTGGTAGTAACCTTCGCGGAAGTCTTTAATCTCGTAAGCTAAGCGGCGTTTGCCCCACTCTTTTGCTTCGATGACTTCAGCACCGTTAGAAGTTAAGATTTCGTTGAAACGTTCAACTAAAGCTTTCTTCGCTTCGTCTTCAATGTTCGGACGTACGATGTACATTAATTCGTATTTTCTCATCTGTTTACACCTCCTTATGGACTCAGGCTCTCCTGTTTACAGGGAGCAAGGAGCAAGTAATAACTATTACTCACATCAATGAATTGTAACACATAGATATATGTCTTTCAAGTCGCAAACTAAGAATTCATTCGATATAATAAATGATAGTAAGTTCATAGAGGGGGCGTTTTCATGCTACCAGACAAAGAACCTGTTGTGATTGAATTAGATATAAAAAAACTGATGATGGACAATATTGTTGTCACAACTGGTCTAGTCATATTATTTATTGCCATTCAATATATTTGCTTAAAAGATTTTCAATTTTCATTTTGGGGTACGTTCAGCGCGAGCATACTATTTGTCGTCCTCTATATCGTCTTCATTATACTACATGAAATCTTTCATCTCATTGGATTTATGCTCTTTGGTGGGGTGCCTTTTAAATCTTTGAAATACGGTGTAAATTTCGAGCTTGGTGTGGCTTATGCAACAACTGATCAGCCATTACCCAATCATGCGATGAAAAAAGCATTGTTGCTACCATTTTGGACAACTGGTATGTTACCGACAATCGCTGGCTTCTATTTCAACAGTACTGTATTACTACTAATAGGTGCCTTTTTGATAGCAGGGGCCATTGGCGATTTTGCCATGTACAAAGAATTACGCAAGTATCCAAAAGATGCTCTTGTACTAGACGATCCTGAATACCCAAAGCTTTATGTTTATCCTACACAGAAAAAAGAGTTATTCAACAAGTAGCAAAAAAAGGGCAACCTATTGAAGATTGCCCTTTACATATTTTTATACGTTAAAACGGAATAACATAATATCGCCATCTTGAACGATATATTCTTTACCTTCGAGACGTACTTTACCCGCTTCTTTAGCCGCTGCTTGAGAACCAGCTTCTACTAAATCGTCGAAAGCAACTGTTTCCGCACGGATAAATCCACGTTCAAAGTCCGTATGAATAACGCCAGCACATTGCGGCGCCTTCATGCCTTTGCGGAATGTCCATGCGCGTACCTCTTGTACACCTGCAGTGAAGTACGTAGCAAGTCCTAGTAAATCATATGAAGTACGAATCAGTTGATCTAACCCTGATTCTTTAATGCCTAGCTCTTCTAAGAACATTGCTTTTTCTTCATCATCAAGCTCAGAAATTTCTTCTTCAATTTTTGCACAAATTGTAATTACGTGAGCACCTTCAGCCGATGCATATTCACGTACCTTTTGTACATATTCATTATTATCAGCATCTGCAACTTCTTCTTCTGAAACATTTGCAACATAAAGCATTGGTTTAATCGTTAATAGATGTAGGCCTTTAATAATCTTTAACTCATCCTCTGAAAGTTCAGCAGCACGAGCTGGTCTACCGTTCTCAAGTTCTTCTTTAATTTTAAGAAGGATTGGTTCTTCCACCATTGCATCTTTATCTTTTTGTTTTGCCATTTTGCTTACACGCTGTATACGTTTATCAACAGATTCTAAATCTGCAAGTGCAAGTTCTAAATTAATAACTTCAATATCGTCTATCGGGTCAACTGCACCTGATACGTGCGTAATGTTTTCATCTACAAAGCAACGTACTACTTGGCAAATTGCATCTACTTCTCGAATATGCGCAAGGAATTTGTTCCCTAAACCCTCTCCTTTAGATGCACCTTTTACGATACCAGCAATATCCGTAAACTCAAAAGCTGTTGGGACTGTTTTTTTCGGTATTACTAATTCAGTTAGTTTATCTAAACGTGCATCTGGCACTTCGACAATACCTACGTTCGGATCAATCGTTGCAAATGGATAGTTAGCAGCCAATGCTCCTGCCTTTGTAATTGCGTTAAATAATGTTGATTTACCAACGTTTGGTAAACCTACGATTCCAGCTGTTAATGCCATGCATGGACACAACCTTTCTATGTTCTGTTCAGATTTGCTCTTTTACCCCGTACTAATTGGTGCTAAGAATCCACTTCAAAATGGATGTGAAGCAAGTCGTCTAAGTGGGACATTTAAAATCCAAAAGTACCCGATTTGTTCAGACCAACATGAAGGCGAAGCCATAGGAAGTGGTTTCTTAGCCTAAGTTTCTTAAAATAATCGGCAGCTATGTAAAAGCCTCACCGATTAAAGATTCACTTTATAACCTTATCTATTATATTGATTCGCTATTAAAAAGTCTAATACACCTAAAACTTAAGCTTCATTTGCTGATTTTAATACTTTTTTCATTTTTTTCCCAAATTCACGACGTGGAATCATCACACTGTGCTGACACCCTTCACATTTAATTCGTACATCTGCACCCATACGAATAATTTTCCACTCATTTGTGCCACAAGGATGTTGTTTTTTCATCTCAACAATATCATTTAAACCAAATTGTTTTGCTTCCATTTATTCGTTTCTCCCTTCTTCTTTCCCACTTTTACCATAAATCAACATGTTTGGATAGGCCATTGAAATATTATTTTCCTCAAATAATTTAGTCACATCACGACGAATAGTTCTTGCCACTCCATATTGTTGTTGTGGTAATGTCTCGGCAGCAATACGAATGGTTACCTCTGTGCCCTTGACGTTTTGCACTCCTAAAAATACAGGTGCAGCCACTAGTTCTTCATGAACTTTAGGAAGTGTACTTAAATAGCTTATTATGAGGGCCTCAGCCTTTTCAAAATCAGCATCTGTTGTCATTTGTAAATCTACAAAAATTTTCGAGTTGTTAACAGAATAATTTATGACTTCTCCAATTGATCCATTTGGGATAATAAACTGCTCCCCAGTTGCACCTTTAATTTTCGTTGTCCGGAGACCAATCTCTACAACTGTTCCTTCTGCAGTATTAATCTTAATATAATCCCCTACACCAAATTGGTCTTCAAAAATAATAAAAAACCCTGTAATAACATCTTTTACCAAACTCTGTGCACCAAAACCGACAGCTAAACCGACGATTCCGGCTCCGGCAAGTAGACCAGCAACTCTAATATTTAATGATGACAATATGGCAATAATTGCTGAGAAATACACCACATAGGAAATGACACTTTGTAGTAATCTAGCAATTGTGCGTTGACGACGCTCTGAGTGATTTAACGGTGAACGCATACGTAATAAAAACACTTTATTGATAAACTTTTTACCTAAACGTACAACTATCAAAGATACAATTAGGATTAATGTAATCTCAATAGTTGCATCAACAACCTTCTCCCAGAATGCTTCTGACGTTAGTTTATTCCAATATCTATCCAGCATTTTTGTGTTAAATTCCATTATTACCACCTCTTGAATAACTTGCTAAAAATTTGCGTATACTGCATAAAAATTGAGCACTTCTTACAAATAAAAAGGAAAGTGAGTTTTTTTATGAATACTATACCAGATTTGGTACTACCTTATTCGCTTCATCATGAAAGTAAAAATGCTGTTTGGCAGTTGAGTACATTATTTTTAGAATATATACCTTTTCAACATGAGCGCCTTATTTTTTGTTGTATTGGTAGTGACCGTTGTACAGGCGATACACTGGGACCTTTAACGGGTAGTTTTTTAAAAAAATCCGTTAGTTTCCCCTACGAAGTTGTAGGATCACTAGAAGACCCATTACATGCTCTCAATTTAGATGCCACACTACAACAGCTACACCATCATACTACGAAACCCTTCATTATTGCGATTGATGCATGTCTAGGAAGTGAACATAATCTTGGTCATATCGCTGTACAGAATGGACCGATTTTGCCTGGGAAGGCTGTAAAAAAACAATTGCCCCCAATTGGTGACATATCCGTTAAAGGAATTGTCAATATTGGCGGCTTTATGGAAATGCTTGTTTTACAAAATACAAGACTGCATATTTCTTATGCGATGGCTGAAAAACTTTCTAGGGCACTTTTATTAGCTGCTCATCGTTATTCATTGAAAAGGATAGATGATGCCGACCAAAATGCCGACAACGATGATTCCAGGCAACAAGTTAGCAGCCTTGATCTTGGTTAAACCTGCTATATTTAAACCGATTGCCAAAATCATGACACCACCAACAGCGGTCATTTCTGTAATGAACATTTGTAGTGCTGTATCTGGTATATAGGCACTGATGACGCCTGCAAAGAGCGCGATTATTCCTTGATATACAAACACAGGTACCGCAGATAATAGGACGCCAATACCTAATGTGGACGCTAAAATAATGGATGTAAAACCATCAATAATTCCTTTTGTTATTAGCACATTATGGTCATTGCGCAAACCACTATCGAGTGCACCTATTACGCCCATCGAACCAACAACAAATATTAACGAGGCAGTTACAAAGCCTTCGGCAATGCTAAGTTGATTGTCATCATTACGATTTTTGCTAAATAATGACTCTACCCATTGACCAAGTCGATTCATCTGCTTATCTAAATCCAGCCATTCACCTATTACTGTACCTACTACTAAACTTACCACTAAAATAATAAAATTATTACTTTCAAAGCCCATTTTTATCCCTAGTAATGCAACAGCTAAACCTATAATCGATAATACGGTAGCTTTCATAGACTCAGGTATATTTTTAAATATACGCCCCACTAATGCACCTGCCATTATGAGCACCGCATTAATTAATGCCCCTAGCAATACCACAATCTTTCCTTCCCTCTCTAGAAAAATAGAGAGCGCCTAGTATTTTGGCGCTCTGATTACGTTAGAGAAATTTCTAGCTATTCCTCCTGTAAATTTAATATTTCTAAAATGCGTTCCAAATCATCTTCTGAGTAAAATTCAATTTCAATTTTCCCTTTATTATTCGCCTTCTTAATTTGGACATTTGTTCCAAAATAATCTCGTAATTGTGATTCTTTAGCTGCAACAAAGATATCCTTTTTCTTCGGCTGCTCTGTTTCACGTGAAACTTCTTCGTTTAAATTTTGCACAAGCATTTCCACTTGGCGAACATTTAAGCCTTGCTTTATTATCTTACCTGCAACTTCGGAAATTTTTCTTTTATTTTTCAAGCCAAGTAAGGCACGTCCCTGCCCCATTGACAATGTACCCGCATTCATCAGTGTACGAACATCAGCTGGCAGAGCTAGTAAACGAACATGGTTGGCAATGTGTGGCCTACTCTTACCTAATCGTTTGGATAACTCTTCCTGTGTTAAATGTAGATTCTCCATTAAACTTTGATACGCTTCTGCCTCTTCAATGACGGTTAAGTCTTCACGTTGAAGGTTCTCTAGAATAGCTAATTCCATCATTTGTGCATCTGTAAGCTCTTTAACAATGGCTGGGATAGCATCTACACCCGCTAACAGTGATGCCCTAAAACGACGTTCTCCAGCGACAATCTCATATTTCCTAGCCTTTTTCCGTAAAGCAATTGGCTGTAAAATACCATGTTCTCGAATGGAATCTGCTAATTCTTGCAATGCTTCTTCATCAAAAATTTTGCGTGGCTGAAAAGGGTTTGCAACGATTAACTCCAATTGTATTTCTTCTACTTGTCCACTATGTTCAAGGGACTCCCCTGGAAATAATGCACCAATGCCTTTCCCTAAACCTTTAGCCATTTTTAATCACTTCCCTCGCCATCTCTAAATATACTTCTGCACCTCTTGATTTTGCATCATAAATGATAATAGGCTGTCCATGGCTAGGCGCCTCACTTAATCGCACATTACGAGGAATAATTGTTTTATATACTTTATCTTGAAAATATTTTTTTACTTCATCAATAACTTGTAAGCCTAAGTTTGTCCGTGCATCAAGCATCGTTAATAATACACCATCAATATATAGCTGCTGATTCAAATGCTTCTGTACTAAGCGTACAGTAGACAACAGCTGACTCAATCCCTCTAATGCGTAATACTCACATTGTACGGGAATAATCAGTGCATCTGAGGCTGTTAAAGCATTGATGGTTAGAAGACCTAATGACGGTGGGCAATCAATAATAATATAATCAAAGTCTTCTTTTACATCTTGTAATGCGTGCTTTAGACGTACTTCCCGTGAAATTGTTGAGACTAATTCAATTTCAGCCCCTGCAAGTGAGATTGTTGCAGGAACAATTGATAAATTTTCTACATTTGTTTCTTGAATGACATTTTCAACATTTTCATCATCAATTAACACATCATAGATACAACTTTGTATTTCTCCCTTATTAATGCCCAGTCCACTTGTTGTATTGCCCTGTGGATCCGTATCAATTAATAGCACTTTCTTTCCCAAGTATGCTAGACAAGCGCTCAAATTGACCGATGTCGTTGTTTTACCTACGCCACCCTTTTGATTGGCGATTGCTATAATTCTACCCATTTAAAAGCACCTGCTTTCATCTATCAAAGTTTGCTTTGATAAATCCATTTGTAAAATCATTGTTTAATACCGCTATCTTAATTCCCATTCTAACAAAAAAACACAACAGAGTTGTATAAAATATTGAGAATATATACAAAAAAGAAGACATCTCAGAAATATTCCTAAGATGTCTCCCCTATAAATAACATATAATTCAATAAAAATATTTTTCTGAAATAATTTTAAACTTCTATTATTCATTCAAGACTTTTTCTTTTTAGGTATCTTTACAGTGATTTGATAGTAATCCTCTGTATCTTCTTCTTCAGTATTTACAGTAATACCACTTTTCGTCACCATAGATAGCGATTGCTTAATGGTATTTAAGGCAATACGGACATCTTTACTTATTGCCTTTCGTTTTGGCTTAGCTTTCTTTGGCGCGGTTTCTTCCTGTTCCACTGACTCAGGATTTAATAGCATATGAATCTGCTCTTCTAGCTGACGGACATTCCACTCATTGTCAATTGATTGCTGTAAAATTGCTAATTGTAGCGGCTGATCTTTAATGGCAATCAATGCACGCGCATGCCTTTCAGAGATAGTGCGATTTAAAATAGCTTGCTGCACTTCTTCAGGAAGCTTTAATAAACGTAATTTATTGGCTACCGTGGATTGTCCTTTTCCAATTCGTTGGGCCAGTGCTTCTTGTGTTAGCTCATGAAGCTCTAATAATTTTTGATAGGCTATTGCTTCTTCAATTGCAGTTAACTCTTCACGTTGAAGATTTTCAATTAACGCAATAGAAGCTGTCTCCTTATCACTTAAGTTTCGTACAATCGCAGGCACTTCTGTCCATTGTAGTTTTTTCATCGCTCGGTAACGACGCTCACCAGCAATAATTTCATACTGATTCTCTGCTGTCATACGGACAACAATTGGTTGAATCACACCATGTGTATGAATGGTTCTTGATAATTCTTCAATTTTTTCATCATCAAAAATAGTACGTGGCTGAAAACGGTTTGGCACAATTTGATCTATTGGAAGCTTAATGACCTCTTCTGCAGTATTAACCGCCTCTGCTTGTTCTACTTCATTTTTCACAATAGGCTCTGCTTTATTTCCGCCTCCAAAAAAACGTGAAAAAGGACTTTTCATCCAAGTGGCACCACCTTTAAGTAACTATCTTGCTCTGTGTCATTCTATTATTATTTATTATATTTCCTAAAATGTATATAGTTCATAGATGTCATTTGCGTGAACCATCCCTAACTAGTATGTATGCTCAAAATAGAAAAAATATTTTCCACCTTGAGTCGTTCCACATGAAACACTAATTATTGAATTGGTGTTTTATTTGGTACACCTGGTTTACGCGGATATTTTTTCGGTGTTCCTTTTATTTTATCAAATATATATAAAGTTCGTTCACTTTCTTCAACAGGTAACAGGAAAGAAAATTCTTCTCTCAGTGTAACACCAAATGTAGCTAATGCTTTTTTAGCATCTTTCAATTCTTCTGCGCCTGCTGCGGCCTTTAAGGCAACAAAATAGCCATCTTGTTTTGCTAATGGTACACATAGCTCGGATAATACTGACAAGCGTGCTACGGCACGGGCTGTCACAACATCAAATTGCTCACGATATTTTACATTTTGGCCAAATTCCTCTGCACGAGCATGGACAAAGTGCATATGCTCCAATTGTAACTCATCGCTTAAATGATTTAAAAATGTGATTCGTTTATTTAAAGAATCTACAATTGTTACATGTAAATGTGGGAAGCAGATTTTAATTGGTATACTTGGGAAACCAGCTCCTGCGCCAACATCACATACTGTTGTAACTTGAGTAAAGTCAAAATAAAATGAGGCACTAATCGAATCATAAAAATGTTTTAAATAGACACCCTCTATATCCGTAATGGCCGTTAAGTTCATCTTCTCGTTCCACTCTACAAGTAGTTCAAAGTATTTCTTGAATTGTGCTATTTGCTTGTCAGAAAGCTCGATACCCTTACCCTTTAATGCCTCAATAAATTGTTGTTCGTTCATGTAAAGTCTCCTTTTTAAAAATAGGAAGCGGGCACAAAGGTATGCCCGCCTCTTATTCACTTTACTGTTGTTCTATTATTCGCCGCTTACACGTGCAATTTTACCTTGTTCAATATAGACAAGTAAAATTGAAATATCTGCTGGATTTACGCCAGAAATACGCGATGCTTGTGCAATAGAAAGTGGCGTTACTTGTTTTAATTTTTGTCTTGCTTCTGTAGCTAGCCCTGAAATTGCATCATAGTCTATATTTTCAGGGATTTTTTTATTCTCCATTTTATGAAGTTTTTCGACTTGTTGCAATGCCTTTTCAATATAACCTTCATATTTCAACTGAATTTCAACTTGTTCCTTCACTTCATCTGTCAATTCAATATCAGCTGGTATTAAAGAAGATATTAAATCATAATGCACTTCAGGACGTTTTAATAGATCTGCTCCCCTAATACCGTCTTTTAATTCACTTCCACCTACAGAACGGATAGCAGATTGTGTTGCTTCATTTGGTTTAATAATGACTTCGCGAAGACGCGCAATTTCATTTTCAATAAGCTCTTTTTTCTCCACGAATTTTGAAAAACGTTTTTCTGAAAGCATTCCAATCTTATATGCTCTCTCCATTAAGCGTAAATCAGCATTATCGTGACGAAGTAGAAGACGATATTCTGCACGGGATGTCAGTAAACGGTATGGCTCATTTGTCCCTTTTGTTACTAGATCATCAATGAGTACACCAATATAAGCCTCTGAACGACTTAAAATCAATTCTTCTTTACCAAGTACATTTGCAGCAGCATTCATCCCTGCCATTAAACCTTGTGCAGCAGCTTCTTCATAACCTGATGTTCCATTAATTTGACCAGCTGTATACAAGCCTTTAATGCGTTTTGTTTCTAATGTAGGCCATAGTTGTGTTGGCACGATTGCATCATATTCAATAGCATAGCCTGCACGCATCATTTCTGCTTTTTCTAAGCCAGGGATGGATTGTACTAAACGTTTTTGCACATGCTCAGGTAAGCTTGTTGATAATCCCTGTACATATACTTCACGCGTATTACGACCTTCTGGCTCTAAGAAAATTTGATGGCGCGGTTTATCATTAAATCGTACAACTTTGTCTTCAATTGATGGGCAATAACGTGGGCCTGTCCCTTTAATCATGCCTGAGTACATCGGTGAAAGATGTAAATTTTCTTCAATAATTTCATGCGTTTGCTGACTCGTATAAGTTAGCCAACAAGGTAATTGATCCATGATGAATTCAGTAGTATCAAAGCTAAACGCACGTGGTTCATCGTCTCCTGGTTGAATCTCTGTTTTAGAATAATCAATTGTACGATTGTTCACACGCGGCGGTGTACCCGTTTTAAAGCGCACAAGATCAAACCCAAGATGTTTTAAGTTATCTGCTAAACCAATTGATGGTTGTTGGTTATTTGGACCACTTGAATATTTGACATCTCCGATAATAATTTCACCACGTAAGAATGTACCTGTTGTTACAACAACTGTTTTCGCACGATAAATGGCGCCTATTTGCGTAATTACACCTTTTACTTCATCTTCTTCTACAATCAGTTCCTCCACCATTGCTTGGTGAATTGTTAAGTTTTCATTTTCTTCTAATACACGTTTCATTTCATGTTGGTACAATACTTTGTCAGCTTGTGCGCGTAATGCACGTACAGCAGGACCTTTTCCCGTATTTAGCATGCGCATTTGTATATGCGTTTTATCTATAACTTTCCCCATGACACCACCAAGTGCATCAATTTCACGTACGACGATTCCTTTAGCAGGTCCGCCAATTGACGGATTACATGGCATAAATGCAATCATATCTAAATTGATTGTTAGCATCAGTGTGTTAGCACCCATTTTGGCTGCAGCATAAGCAGCTTCTGAGCCTGCATGACCTGCACCAATTACAATTACATCAAACGTGCCTGCCTCATATTGTGTTGGCATGCTCGTATCTTCCCTTCTCTAGTAGAATTATTTCCCTAAACAAAATTGTGAAAATAGCTGATTAATTAGGCTTTCTTGTACCGTATCGCCAATAATTTCACCAAGTATCTCCCACGTTCTTGTTACATCTATTTGCACCATATCAACTGGTACACTAGCTTGTGCAGCTGCTAATGCATCCTCTACCGTAGCTTGTGCTTGGTGAAGTAATGCAATATGACGTGCATTTGATACATATGTTAAATCGCCCGCTTCAATTTGCCCCTCAAAAAATAATGCGGCAATTGCTTCTTCAAGCTCTATGACTCCTTCTTCTTGTAAGAGAGAAGTTGTCACAATGCGATGTTTGCCTGCCAACTCTTTAACGCGAGCTAAATCTATTTTTTGCGGTAAATCTGTTTTATTTACAACGACGATATAATCCATCGCTTCAATTGTCTCGAAAAGACGCTCATCCTCAACCGTTAATGCATCTGAATAGTTTAATACCAATAAAATTAAATCTGCACCACGCAACGCCTCTCGAGAACGTTCCACACCAATTCGCTCTACAATATCTTCTGTCTCTCGAATACCTGCAGTATCGACTAAACGAAGTGGAACACCACGTACATTCACGTACTCTTCTATAATATCACGAGTTGTCCCTGCTATATCTGTCACAATGGCTTTATTTTCTTGCACTAAACTATTTAAAAGTGAAGATTTCCCGACATTTGGGCGACCTAAAATAACTGTGGATAAGCCTTCTCGTAAAATTTTTCCATGAGAAGAAGTCTTTAGCAGTTGAATGATTTCATTTCGTACCCACGTACATTTTTCAAGTAATACGGGTACCGTCATTTCTTCTACATCATCATACTCTGGATAATCTATATTAACTTCTACTTGCGCTAATGTCTCTAGCAATGCTTGGCGTAAATCACCGATTAGACGAGATAGTTTGCCATCCATTTGGCCAAGAGCTACGTTCATTGCACGATCCGTCTTCGCACGAATTAAATCCATCACCGCTTCCGCCTGCGATAAATCAATACGTCCATTTAAAAATGCTCTTTTCGTAAATTCACCTGGCTCTGCAAGCCTTGCACCATTTGTTAATACTAATTTTAATACTCGATTAACAGACACAAGCCCACCATGACAGTTGATTTCAACTACGTCCTCACGCGTAAATGTTTTCGGTCCACGCATTAACGACAGCATTACTTCCTCTACTACCTCTTTTGTCTTTGGCTCTACTAAGTGCCCATAATGAATTGTATGTGAAGCCTTCGTTGTTAAACTTTGACCACCTGGTGATTTGAATATTTTATCTGCAATTGCTACTGCATCGTCCCCACTCAAGCGAACAATTGCAATAGCACCTTCACCCATTGGTGTGGATATTGCAGCAATTGTATCGAACTCCATTTAATTACCTCCTTCACGTTATCCACATGTGGATAAACATAACCGACCAAAACTTTCTAACAACTTAGATTAACATATTTTTAAAAAAATCTAAAGTAAGGATAACTTCCAATTGTGGACAACATTTGCGCTAAACCATTTATTGTTTTCTAATTGCTCTAGAAACAAAAATCGACAAGATCCTTCGACATTTGGATATGGGATTATCCACAGAAAAAAGGTCATTTTATCATAACGATAAAATGACCTAGGCTATTATAATTTGTCTGTACGTTTTTAGTGAAGGAACTGTGTTCGTTATTTAACAGGTTCTATGACTAAATAACGATTAGGTTCTGTTCCTTCTGAGTAAGTTTCAATATCTAGGCGATTAGCCAATTGATTATGAATAATCTTTCTTTCATACGACTGCATCGGCTCAAATGCCACACGATGATTTAAACGAAGTGCCTTGTCAGCCATACGATCCGCCAACTGCTCTAATGCTTCTTGGCGACGTTCACGATAGTTTTCTACGTCTAATTTCACCATTAAGAACTGCTTAGCACTTTTATTTAACACAAGTTGTGTTAATTGCTGCAAAGAATTTAATGTTTGCCCTCGTTTTCCTATGAGCAGTGCTGCTTTTTCACTTTTTAGCTGAAATAATACGTATTTACCTTCACGTGCTGTGTCAATTTCAAGATCTTGAATGTCCAATTGTTCAGCAATATTTACTAAATAAGCTTTTGCTTCTTCAATTGGGTTTGCAGAGTTCTCTTCTTCCTCTGTACTTTCTTCTACTATGACTTGTTGGACAGCTTCGATTCCCATTGTTTGTTCAGAAACTTGTGAACTTACTGTTTCAACATCATCTAAGTCTGTTGCTTTGAACGATAGTTCCTTAGCCGAATGCTTTTGCTCAGCTACTTGTACTACGTCAATAGCTGGCTGAACTTGCTCTTCTTTTACTGTCACACGAACTTCTGCAGATCGTGCACCAAAACCTAAAAATCCTTTTTTGCCTTCTTGTAAAACTTCAACATCTACTTGTTCACGGGTTTTGCCAAGTTTCTGTAACGCCAATGAGATCGCTTCTTGTGTTGTTGCGCCTATTTGCGTAAGTTGTTTCACTTTTTAGCCCCTCCATTTTGAGCAGGTTGTGTTTTATCCTTTTGCCAAGGTTTGTAAATAAAAAGGTTTTGGAGAATCGAGATAATGTTCCCGATTACCCAGTACAATGATAATGCCGCTGGTAAAGCCATACCGAAACCAATAATCATGAATGGCATAATGTACATCATCATCTTCATTTGAGGGTTGTCCATTGCTGGGCCCGTACGTAATACGATAAATTGCATTAAACCAGCAAGAATCGCTAGTACTGGTGCTGGATCTGCTAATGGGAACATAAAGAAATTTCCTAAATCAAAAGCAGATGTAGCATTCATACGACTAATCGCATGATAGAAACCAATTAAAATTGGCATTTGAATAAACGCAGGTAAACATCCAGCAATAGGATTGGCTCCCGATTCACTCATTAACTTCATCATTTCTTGTTGGTACTGTTTCTGCGTTTGTGCATCCTTAGAAGCGTACTTCTTTTGCAATTCCTTCATTTTTGGCTGAAGTTCTTGCATTTTTTTAGAACTCTTTGTTTGTTTAATCATTAATGGAAGAATCGCTAAACGAATAATAATTGTTACTGCAATAATCCCCCATGCATACGTACCGAGTAAATCAGCAAAGTACTTAATCGCTGATACTAATGGCCAAACGATGAATTCATTCCAGAAGCCTTCGCTATCTTTGGAGATAGGCTCATTAAATTCTGTACAACCAGATAGCAGCAATGCTACGGATACTAGCGACAAAATTACCCAAAGTTGTTTTTTCAACCGTCTTCCCCCTACAAACCTATTCAATTTTCTTAAATCTATCTACGTTCTTTCTTACTTCTTCTTTACTCAACACATTCTCTCGCTTTTGAATAAAGTTAACAGTTATTTTATCATGCAAATAAGCTTTGACTCTACTAATTGTTCCAACTTAATATACCCATTCAAATAAGGAGAGTTACTATATTTACATTTGCTACAGTGGAACTTTATACGAAAGTGCGCTTTGTTGCCACTTTATTTGCCGTACGTACTATGCTTTTTTTAAAACTTTAGCAATTCGTAATACATGCTGCAAACTTTGTTTCACTTCATGAAAATCCATAGTGGCCGCCGGATGTCTGGCGATAATAACATAGTCCATATTCGGCTTGAGCTCATCTTTTAATTCATGAATGCTTTGTCGAATATAACGCTTAATCTGGTTGCGTGTTACCGCATTTCCAACCTTTTTACTAACCGATAAACCTATGCGTAATTCCGTTTGTCCCTCTTTTGGTAAATAATAAATGACAAACTGGCGATTAGCGAAAGACTTTCCCTTTTTAAACACCTTTTGAAAATCTTCATTCTTTTTCACTCGTTGGCGTTTTTTCATTACTTTCACCTGCTACTAAATAATATCCTTCAATCTTTATTGTTAGGTTTACCAAAAATAAAGAAAAAAAAGACCACTGATGTGGCTCAGTGGACTTATTTTATGCTGATAAAACTTTTCTACCTTTACGACGGCGAGCAGCTAGAACTTTACGACCGTTTTTCGTGCTCATGCGTGCGCGGAAACCGTGAACTTTGCTGTGCTTACGCTTTTTTGGTTGGTAAGTACGTTTCATGTTTATAGACACCTCCTGAATGAAAGTTGAATTTTTCAACATACAGACCTGCATATTATATAAAGTAATCAGCTATTTTGTCAATGTATTTCATAAATTTCTTTCGACAATTATTTCTCGGTTATTATTTTGCTTAATTATAATTATCCACAGAAAACTTGTCTTTTTTACACAGAGTTGTGTATAGTATTTTTTGCATGTTTTTTTATCCACAAGTGTTATCTACAGCTTTTTCACATAAGCAGTGCTTGTGGACAACTCAAAAGTGCATAAACAAAGGTTGTGTGGATAAGTTTCACAAACTATTGAAATAGCTTTGTTTTTCTGATACGATAACTGTGCTTCACTTTGTTGAAAACTGAAACGAACTAATCTTTTATCCACAACTGTTGATATGCTGTGGATAATTTTTATCACAGCCTTTGGTTAAGTTTTATCCACAGCTTGTGATTTTGTGGACTAGTCGTAAAATGAACGTATTTACTTATCACATAAATGCACTAAATTTTTTTATTGCTGTATATGTATTGAACTGTAAAGGAGAATAGCAGCTTGGAACATTTAGAAGAATTATGGAATAATGTCCTGGCTCAAGTTGAACAAAAAATTTCTAAACCAAGCTTCGAAACGTGGCTAAAGTCTACAAAACTACTTTCTTACAATGGAAGTGGATCAACCGTGACAATTGCTGCGCCAAATTCGTTTGCTCGAGATTGGCTTGAGAATCATTATATTCATTTGATTACAGGTATATTAACGGAGCTTACAGGCGAAGACTTGCTTATTAAATTTGTTGTTCAAAAAAACCAGGATTCGGACGATTTTGATTTACCAGCGCCTATTATCCAAGCAAAAAATAACGATCATCATGATATTTCACCAGGTATGTTAAATCCGAAATATACATTTGATACGTTTGTCATAGGCTCTGGAAACCGCTTTGCACATGCTGCCTCGTTAGCTGTTGCAGAAGCACCTGCGAAGGCTTATAACCCTTTCTTTATATATGGGGGAGTAGGGCTTGGTAAAACCCATTTAATGCACGCCATTGGCCACTATGTGTTAGAACATAATCCCAATGCAAAAGTTGTGTACTTATCATCCGAGAAGTTTACAAATGAATTTATTAACTCTATTCGTGATAATAAGGCACTCGATTTTCGCAATAAATATCGTAATGTAGATGTGCTGCTAATTGATGATATTCAATTCTTAGCCGGAAAAGAATCTACACAAGAAGAATTTTTCCATACATTTAACACATTGCATGAGGAATCAAAGCAAATTGTTATTTCAAGTGACCGCCCACCAAAGGAGATTCCCACATTAGAGGATCGCTTACGCTCCCGGTTTGAATGGGGATTGATTACTGATATTGCACCACCCGATTTAGAGACTCGTATTGCTATTCTACGGAAAAAGGCAAAAGCAGATGGTCTAGACGTTCCAAATGAAGTAATGCTCTATATTGCGAACCAGATTGACTCCAATATCCGGGAGCTTGAAGGTGCGCTTATTCGTGTCGTGGCGTACTCATCGCTTGTTAACAAGGACATTAACGCTACATTAGCTGCTGAAGCGTTGAAAGATATAATTCCTAATTCTAAACCACGAACTGTCTCCATTTTAGATATTCAAAATGCAGTAGGAGAGCACTTTAATATTCGTTTAGAGGATTTTGTCGCTAAAAAACGAACGAAATTAATTGCATTTCCACGTCAAATTGCGATGTTTTTATCACGCGAATTAACAGATTTTTCGCTGCCGAAAATTGGAGAAGAATTTGGGGGTCGTGATCATACAACAGTTATCCATGCTCACGAAAAAATATCTTCTATGTTGAAAAATGACACTCAGCTGCAACAAGATATTAAACAAATACGGAGCATGCTAGGGAAATAATCCTGTGGACAATTCAATTATTTAAACACAAACTTATGCACAGTCTATCTACATGTGGATAGACTGATTTCATTCATCTCAAAGCACTTATCCACAAATCCACAGGGCCTATTACTATATCTTTTAATATTTAATAAATAAATAATATAAATATGTGAGGGAAAACAAATGAAATTTGATATTTTACGTGACCGTTTATTAGAGGGTTTAAATGATGTCATGAAAGCTGTAAGTTCTAAAACGACTATTCCGATTTTAACGGGGATAAAAATTGATGTGACAAATGAGGGTATCCGTTTAACAGGTAGTGATGCAGACATTACAATTCAAACATTTATTCCTGTAGAAGAAGATGGCCAACAAATTATCCAGATAGCAGAAACAGGTTCAATTGTTGTACAAGCTCGTATGTTCAATGAAATAGTACGTAAATTACCAACAAATGATGTTGAAATTCAAGTAACAGCTGGTTTCCAAACACATATTCGTTCAGGTAAATCTGAATTCCATTTAATTGGCTCAGATGCAGTAGAGTATCCTTTACTACCTGAATTAACGGAAGATCAAAAATTTACTATACCTGCAGACCTATTAAAAACAATTATCCGTGAAACAGTATTTGCAGTTGCCACTTCAGAAAGCAGACCGGTGTTGACAGGTGTAAACTGGCAGATCAAAAATGAAGCTTTAATCTGTGTTGCAACAGATAGTCATCGTCTAGCAAGACGAAAAGTACAATTAGAAAATTTACCAGCTGTCGAACATAGCGTAGTAATTCCTGGAAAAAGCTTAAATGAATTAAATAAGGTGTTAGAAGATTCTACAAACCTTGTTCAAATTGTTATTACTAGCCAGCAAGTATTATTTAAAACTGGGGATGTATTATTCTTCTCTCGTTTACTAGAAGGCAATTACCCAGATACAACACGTTTAATTCCAGAAGAATATCAAACAAATGTGACGATTAATGGTAAAGCATTATTACAGGCAATCGATCGTGCATCACTTGTAGCTCGCGGTGATCGTAATAATGTCGTGCGCTTCGACATTTTAGATAATCAAGCTGTCGAAGTGTCATCCAATTCACCAGAAATAGGTAAAGTGCAAGAAGAAATTCCAGTAGAAGCATTAGAAGGGGAGAGCTTAAAGATTTCCTTTAGTGCGAAATACATGATGGAAGCCTTAAAAGCAATTGATGGTCAAGATGTCGTTATTCAATTTACAGGGGCTATGAGACCATTTATTTTACGTTCTGTACATGATGACGCGATTCTACAGTTAATTTTACCAGTTCGTACTTACTAATTTTTATGACGTAGGTAGCTGGTTAAAGAACCGTTCTTAAAGTTCACTTTATTTGCCAGTCACCACTAATAACTTTGATAAGCTTTAGGAGATAGTCGTTAACTGCGGCTATCTTTTTTTACTTATGGTGCATTTTTAGGTATGATAGAGAGATAGATATTCTGTATTTGGAGGGTGGCACAACTATGAAAGACATTGAAATTGACGTTGAGTTTGTGACGTTAGGACAACTTTTGAAAATGACCGATGCTATTAGCTCAGGTGGTATGGCTAAATGGTTTTTACACGAAAATGAAGTATACGTAAATGGTGAGGTAGATGATCGCCGTGGTCGCAAATTGCGTAATGGAGACGTTGTAAATATACCTGGATGTGGTCGGTTTCGTATCGTTGGACCCGCTGGACAATAAACTATGCATATTGAGCAGTTAAAACTTACAAATTACCGCAACTATGATACTTTAGCGTTAAATTTCTCTCCAAAAATTAATGTATTTATTGGTGAAAATGCGCAAGGGAAAACAAATGTTATGGAATCCATTTACGTATTGGCCATGGCTAAGTCACATCGTACGACGAACGATAAAGAATTGATACGTTGGGATTCAGACTATGGTAAAATAGAAGGGGCCATTCAAAAAAGGCACGGAATTTTACCAATTGAGCTTACGATTACGAAAAAGGGTAAAAAAGGTAAAATAAATCATATCGAGCAAAGTCGCCTTAGTCATTATATTGGTCAAATGAATGTGGTTATGTTTGCACCCGAAGATTTGAATGTCGTAAAAGGGAGTCCGCAAATACGACGACGTTTTATTGATATGGAGATTGGACAAATATCTCCAGTCTACTTACATGATTTATTAACCTTTCAAAAAATTTTAAAACAACGTAATCATTATTTAAAACTGAACCAAGGCAAGGTAACGACAGATGATGTGATGTATGAAGTCTATAATGAGCAATATATTCACGCAGCTACCCAAATTATTCGTAAAAGATTTCAATTTATGGATTTATTACAGGAGTGGGCAGAACCAATTCACGCAGGTATTTCACAAGGTAAAGAAACATTAGCTATTAAATACCGCACAGTAGCGGGTATTGAAAAAGAACACACTCCTAGTGAAGTTGAAAATCTTTTGCACAAAAAGCTGTTAGAGGTAAAGGCTCGTGAATTTGAACGAGGCGTAACTATGGTTGGGCCACATAGAGATGATTTGCAGTTTTTAGTGAATAACTATGATGTGCAGACATATGGTTCTCAAGGGCAACAACGTACAACTGCTTTGTCATTAAAGCTCGCCGAAATAGAATTAATTAAACAAGAAACAAATGAAACACCCATTCTACTTTTAGACGATGTATTGTCGGAACTCGATGATTATCGCCAATCGCATTTATTAAATACCATTCAAGGTGAGGTCCAAACTTTTGTAACTACTACAAGTGTTGATGGAATTCATCATGAGACGATGGAACATGCACAACTGTTCCACGTGAAACAAGGTGCGATTGAGGAAAGTTAGCCAGGGAGTTTTTTAGATTATAAAAGAATGGTAATAGTCAGCTCGGTTGACTGTTCATTCATTTACACACAATGATGTTATGAAGGAGTAGATGAAAGCCGTGGCTATAGAAAACGAAGGTTTACAAAATCAAGCTTATGAAGCCGATCAGATACAGGTATTGGAAGGTTTAGAAGCGGTTCGTAAAAGACCAGGGATGTATATCGGTTCAACAAGCTCCAAAGGGCTTCACCATTTAGTATGGGAAATCGTTGATAATAGTATAGATGAGGCTCTTGCAGGATTCTGTACAGATATTACAGTAACAATTGAAAAGGAAAACTGGATTCGCGTAGAAGATAATGGACGAGGAATTCCAGTTAGTATTCAAGAAAAAATGGGTAAGCCTGCTGTCGAGGTTATTATGACAGTGCTACATGCTGGTGGTAAGTTCGGTGGTGGTGGATACAAAGTATCAGGAGGTCTCCATGGCGTAGGAGCATCTGTAGTTAATGCCCTTTCTATTGAGACAATCGTTCAAGTGCATCGTGAGGGACATATTCACGAAATTATATTTGAACGCGGGAAAACAATTCAGGCTTTAACTGTTATTGGCGATACTGATCGTAATGGTACAACTACACGCTTCAAAGCAGACCCTGAAATATTCAAAGAGACAACAGTTTATGAATTTGATATTTTAGCTCATCGTATTCGTGAATTAGCTTATTTAAACAGAGGTATCCGCATTACAATTGCAGATGAACGAGAAGAAGAAAAACGTTCTACTACATATCATTATGAAGGTGGTATCCGTTCTTATGTAGAGCACTTGAATCAATCTAAAGAACCAATCCATGAACCGATTGATGTTCTTGGTGAAAAAGATGGTATTTCAGTAGAAATTGCGATGCAATATAACGCTGGATTCTCTTCAAATATTTTTTCATTTGCTAATAATATTAATACGTACGAAGGTGGTACACATGAGTCTGGCTTTAAAACGGCTCTCACACGTGTTATCAATGATTACGCACGTAAAAATGGATTACTAAAAGAGGCAGATACAAATCTTACGGGTGAAGATGTTCGTGAAGGCTTAACAGCTATTGTCTCTGTTAAGCATCCTGACCCACAATTTGAAGGGCAAACGAAAACAAAGTTGGGTAACTCTGAAGTAAGCCAAATCACAAATGCTTTATTCTCAGATGGTTTTGAGCGATTCATGCTAGAAAATCCGACGGTAGCTCGTAAAGTTGTTGAAAAAGGTTTAATGGCTGCTCGTGCACGTGTTGCTGCGAAAAAAGCGCGTGAATTTACACGTCGTAAATCAGCTCTTGAAGTGTCGAGTTTACCAGGTAAATTAGCTGACTGCTCTTCTACGAATCCAGCTGACTGTGAAATATATATTGTTGAGGGTGATTCTGCCGGTGGTTCCGCAAAATCTGGTCGTGACCGTCACTTCCAAGCAATTTTGCCATTGCGAGGTAAAATCCTTAACGTTGAAAAGGCACGTTTAGACAAAATTTTATCGAATGCAGAAATACGTGCGATGATTACCGCATTTGGTACGGGTATTGGTGAAGAATTCAGCTTAGAAAAGGCACGTTATCATAAAATCGTTATTATGACGGATGCCGATGTCGATGGTGCGCATATTCGTACGTTGCTCTTAACATTCTTTTTCCGTTTCCTAAGACCATTAATCGAGGCGGGTTATATTTATATTGCTCAGCCACCACTTTATCAAGTGAAACAAGGCAAGCACGTTGAATATTGCTATGATGATGAAACATTAAAAGAAATTTTAGAGCGCTTACCAAAAATGCCAAAACCAAATGTACAACGTTATAAAGGTCTTGGAGAAATGAATGCGGAACAACTTTGGGAAACAACGATGGATCCTGAGTATCGCACATTGCTACAAGTAGAATTAGATGACGCAATCAAAGCAAATCAAGCATTTGAGCGTTTAATGGGTGATGAAGTTGAACCCCGTCGTCAATTTATCGAAGAAAACGCAGTATATGTAAAAAATTTAGATATTTAATTTTCGTGAGGGGAGGTCTACACTTTGTCAGAACAAGAACGCTCCGGTGTTAAAGGAATTAATATAACAGAAGAAATTGAAACATCCTTTCTCGATTATGCAATGAGTGTAATCGTATCACGTGCATTACCAGACGTACGTGATGGACTAAAACCAGTACATCGTCGTATTTTATATGGCATGCAAGAGTTAGGAAATACAGCAGATAAAGCGTATAAAAAATCAGCACGTATTGTTGGGGATGTAATGGGTAAGTTTCACCCACATGGTGACTCGTCCATTTATGACGCAATGGTGCGTATGGCGCAAGACTTTAGTTACCGTTACATGCTCGTTGACGGCCATGGTAACTTTGGATCTGTCGATGGCGATGGTGCTGCAGCGATGCGTTATACTGAGTCTCGCATGTCTCGTATTGCAATGGAGATGCTCCGTGATATTAACAAAAATACAATTGACTATACTGACAACTACGATGGTTCTGAAAAGGAACCAGTTGTTCTACCAAGTCGTTATCCAAACTTATTAGTAAATGGTGCAGCGGGGATAGCTGTTGGGATGGCCACGAATATTCCACCACATCAACTTGGAGAGACAATCGATGCAGTACTAGCACTTTCTGAAAATCCTGCGATTACAACAGAAGAGCTTATGGAAATTATCCCTGGACCTGATTTCCCGACTGGCGGTTTAATTTTAGGTCGGAGCGGCATTCGTCGTGCCTATGAAACTGGGCGCGGATCAATTATTATTCGTGCAAAAGTAGAAATTGAACAAAAAGCGAATGGTAAAGAAACAATTCTTATTCATGAATTGCCTTATCAAGTAAACAAAGCAAAGCTTATTGAAAAGATTGCAGAGCTTGTACGTGATAAAAAAATAGATGGCATTACAAACTTAAGGGATGAATCAGACCGTCGTGGTATGCGTGTGGTCATTGAAGTGCGTAAAGACGCCAATGCCAATGTCGTTTTAAATAATTTATATAAACAAACAGCAATGCAATCAAGCTTCGGCATTAATATGTTGTCGCTAGTAAATGGTCAACCAAAAGTAATGGGCTTAAAAGAGATGCTATATCATTATCTTGAGCATCAAAAAGTCATTATTCGTCGTCGTACAGAATTTGATTTAAAGAAAGCAGAAGACCGTGCACATATTTTAGAAGGTTTACGAATTGCACTTGATCATATCGATGAAATAATTGCAATTATTCGTGGCTCTCGTAGTGGTGATGAAGCGAAGCCGCAATTGATGGAACGATTTAATTTATCAGAGCGTCAAGCACAAGCAATTTTAGACATGCGCTTAGTACGTTTAAGTGGTTTAGAGCGTGAAAAAATAGAAGCAGAATATCAAGAGCTACAAGTGCTAATTGCTGAGTTGAAAGCAATCTTAGCAGACGAAGCAAAAATTGTTGAAATTATTCGTACTGAAATAATAGAAGTAAAAGAACGTTTTAATGATACACGTCGCACAGAAATTACATCTGGCGGTATGGAAATGATAGAGGACGAGGATTTAATTCCTGTCGAAAATTCAGTAGTCACTTTAACTCATAACGGTTATATTAAGCGTTTAGCTGCGAATACATATCGCAGTCAAAAGCGTGGTGGTCGTGGTGTACAAGGGATGGGTACAAACGAAGATGATTTCGTAGAACACCTGATGAATACATCTACACATGATACAATTCTATTCTTTACATCAAAAGGCAAAGTATTCCGAGCAAAAGGTTATGAGATTCCTGAATACGGTCGTACAGCAAAAGGACTACCAATTGTTAACTTACTCAATATTGAAAAAGATGAGAAAGTAACTGCGATGATCCGTGTTGCTTCATTTGAAGACGATGCATACTTTATCTTTACGACAAAAACAGGTATTACAAAACGTACACCAGTATCACAATTTGCGAATATCCGTACAAATGGCTTAATAGCAATTAGCTTACGTGAAGATGATGATTTAATTGCTGTTCGTTTAACAGATGGTTCTAAACAAGTGATTATAGGTACGCGTGATGGAATGCTTGTACGTTTCCAAGAAGATGATATTCGCTCAATGGGTCGTACAGCTGGCGGTGTTCGTGGTATTAAACTACGTGACGGTGACGAAGTAGTTGGAATGGAAATCGTTGAGTCTGGGGAAGAAATTCTAGTTGTTACTGCAAAAGGTTACGGCAAACGTACTTCTGAGGAAGAATATCGTTTACAAAGTCGTGGTGGTGTTGGATTAAAAACAATTCAAATTACGGATAAAAACGGTCCTATGGTAGCTGTAAAAACTGTTGATGGTTCTGAGGATTTAATGCTAATTACAATTAATGGCATGTTGATACGTATGGACGTAAATGATATTTCGTTAATTGGTCGTAGCACACAAGGTGTTCGTTTAATTCGTTTAGGAGATGACGAACTGGTTGCAACTGTTGCGAAAGTTGAAAAAGAAGAAGATGACGATTCTTCTGAAGATGATGAACAAGTAGTAGAATAGTAAAAAACCGATGATCGGCACACTATTGTTGTCGTCATCGGTTTTTATTATAAATCATGAAAAATAAGTAATTATTTTGAATTCCATGATAAAATGAAATAACCTTAATGTTAAGCAAGTGAAATAGTGAAGAGGTGTTAATTTCGTGGAAACTATACATGTCCCAATTTCAGAGTTACGCATGGGTAAAGTAATATCTGAAGATATTTTTGCTAATACGCAATATCCAATAATTTTTAAAGACACAATAATTTCCCATGAGCATCTGCCGGTTTTTAGTGCATTTAATATTGCAAGGGTCCCTGTATATAAAGATGGGATGAAAGATGCTCAGTTAAATGACGACAAAGAATTAGAAGTTGCAATTCCACCTGAAGCTATCCCAACTTTTAGAAGGGTGTACAACAATTCTGTTGAGCAATTTAAAAGGGAATTTAAAAATTGGGAAGCTGGTGCCAAGGTAGATATTGCGAAAGCACGTACAATTATTCTTCCTCTGCTAGAGATGGTATTAGAAGATCGTACAATTATTTTTGATTTAAACGAGTATTCGAATCCTAAGGACTATTTATATCACCATTGTGTAGCAACTGCGTTGATTTCTTCTGTTATTGCACAAAAATTAGGTTATGATAGAGGACTCACGATTCAAATAGCAATTGGGGGTTTATTAGCAGATTGTGGTATGGCTAAAATTCACCCGCGTATTCGGGATAAAAAGACGACGTTAACAGAGCAAGAATTCGATGAGATTTATAAGCATCCTATCTATAGTTATAATATGGTCAAGGATCTAACAATTTTAAAAGATACGATGAAAGAAGCTATCTTTCAACACCATGAGCGTTTAAACGGAAGCGGTTATCCTAAAGGTGAAAAAATCGCCAACATATCTATTTTCGCACAAATAATTGCAGTTGCTGATGTATTTCATGCAATGACATGTGAACGCGTATATCGATCCAAGCAATCTTCTTTTAAAGTGATAGAAATGGTTAATGAATCTGAATTTGGAAAGTTTGATATTAAAGTAGTAAGAGCACTTATTGATTTAGTCGCTGATTTACCTATAGGTACAATTGTTGAACTTTCTAATTTAGAACGTGGTGAAGTAATGTTCGTCAACAAATTTGCTCCAACACGGCCTCTTATTAAATTAAGTAACACAGGAGAGATTTTTGATTTAGGGAAAAACCGTACGTTCTATATTTCACGTATAATTACTAATTAACAAAATTGTAGTAAGGCGATCATCTAGAATATTGATTGCCTTATTTTCTTTATAATCAATGATACTTCAAAACTATTTTAATTTTTTTATAGAAAGTGTTGACATAGTTTTAGAATCTTGATACTATAAGTAAGTCGCCAAGAGGTGACGCAGTAAACGCAACA
>NZ_JBMGUV010000030.1:0-72518 GCF_049058285.1 Lysinibacillus sp. UGB7 | reverse complement strand
AATTAGCTTTGCTAGTCCTTAATGTTAATCACGTCTTTGTTGAATCGTAATATACAACCCCATTAAACGGTCCGTAGTCCCGAATAATTCCATCCTTAACTGCCTGTGCAATAAAGTTTTCTGTTTCAGTTTTCATAGCTGGCGAACCTGGATTCCAATTCCCTCTGCTTTTGGCGGTTCTTAGTAAAAAAACACCTACCTAAAGGTAAATGTCTATGTAAACAATTTATTTAATTGCTTCATTGCTCTTTTCTTATTCTTCTCTAGTTGTTGCACCGTTATTTGCTTAACTTTTGGTTCTGGTCCTTCAATATCATTAGAGATTTTTTGGGAAAGTTACTCTGCAGCTTCTGTGTCCGCATCATAGAATCCCTCGATTTATTTAAGATGCTTTTTCAATCTATAAAGTATTGTTGCAGCACTTCCACATCTTGCGAGGGTAAACTATCCAAGATGGAAGAAAAACGCTCGTACGCACTCTCTAAACGGTCTATTTGTCGCTTCCTGTTCTCTTTCTCCGCAATGATCATTAAAGCGAGTCGTTCGGTTCCTTTAATTACACTTACATCTTCATCATAAGATGTGACACCGTATGAAAACTCATACAATTCCTGAAAATATTGTTCCGCTGATCGTTTTAAATACTTGGCCAACCCTTTAGAACGTCGTGCAGAGATACAAATAGCTAAACACATAGAAAATGAAAAGCTTAATAACTAATACCCTCCCAACCTTGCCCCCGCAAGCGGTCTAGGAGGAATAAGAATGGCCAATATTCAAAGTTACACAAAAAGTGGAAAGAAGTTTTACAAATTTCAAATTTATATAGGTACAGATCCTCTTACAGGAAAACGTACAAAGACAACCAGAAGTAGATTTGCAACAAAAAAGGAAGCCCAACTCGCTCTATCTCGATTACAGCTGGAGATAGAAAGAGGGGACTTCCGAAAAAAATCAGTGGATACATTTAATGATATTTATGGTCTATGGATCGAGCAATACAAAAATACAGTTGAAGCTAGTACATTTGTCAAAACGACAGGCATATTTAAAAATCATATATTCCCCCCCCGATAGGTAACTATAAAATTGAAAAAGTGAATGTACAAACTTGTCAAAAACATATAAATGAGTGGTTCAAGAAATTAAAGAAATATCGCACCGTTAAGTCGTACGCTTCAATAGTGTTTGATTATGCAGTAACGCTTGGGATAATTACCGACAATCCAATGAAAAGGGTTACGATGCCTATAAGCCTGGATGTACCTAACGAGGATGAAGGCATTAATTATTACACGAAAGAGCAATTAATTCATTTCTTAAAATGCTTAAAATAATTATAAAGCTTACGCATTATTTAGATTGCTTTGTTTCAGTGGTATGCGTAAAGGTGAAGCACTAGCGTTACAATGGAATGACCTCAATTTTAAGGATGAGGAAATCCGTATTAATAAGGCATTAGCACGTGGTGAAGATAATCAACTATATGTAAAGACAACCAAAACAAAAGGCTCTATTCGTACATTTAAATGGAAAAAGTAACGATGGATATTTTAGACGTTTGGAAAAAGCAACAAAAGCAAAACAAAAGAAGCTGCAGCAGAAAAGTTTGCAAAGTATTTGGATTTTCAGCTCTAAAAAAATGCCACTTTAAATGCCTTTGATTGAAATTAAATGCCGCTCAATAAAATAGACAAAAAGAAAAAAGCCTTGTATATCAAGGCTTCTTACGTTGTTTGAAATCCACTGATTCCTATGTATGGAGACGGCGGGAGTCGAACCCGCGTCCAAAGACTCCAATACTTCAGCTTCTACGCGTGTAGTTTGCCTATTCGCATTTCACGTAGCATTATGCCGACAAACAGGCGTCCTGTACGCTAACCTGGCAATCTCTTGCCGGTGACTCAGGTGGTACCACCGACCGTATCCCACTAAAGTTGGGCCCTACGTTATGCACATGGGCGATGCATAGGCAGAGCGCTTAAGAGCTTACGCTGCGAAAGCTAAGTTTTGTTGTTTGCCAGTTATTATATAACTTCCGTTGATGACGGAGCCGAGACCTCCGACGCGCGACTAAAGCTTGAACCATCCCTGTCGAATCCGTAACGTCCCCTTGATATGGCTTACAATACACATCGTATGTCTTCGTCCATTCACTCACTCGCATCCTCATGTACTGATGTATGCTGTGGTGCTTGCTCGTTCATTTCCTTGACTAGTCGTGTCTTGTAACCTTTATAGCTTTCCAAAAAGAAAAGCATTCAAGTAGGCTAGAATTTCTTCTAGTACGGTGGGAGCCAAAAGTACGCTTCCATTAAATCTGGCAATCAGTAATTCATATTATAGAACAAAAAGAGCGACACTTCAAGTGCGCCGCCTTGGATGATTATTTCACTACCTTAAATTTCAGCTTTCTCAATTGTAAAAATAGCTTTCCTATCATGGAGTCTGTGAGATAGCCAAAATAGACATCCACTTCTTGCCCACCAAAGCCCAGCTTAAATTCTTTGATTTCTTCTTTGTTTGTCAATGCACCGAAATCATAGCGAGCAAAGCCTCTGTTTCGGAACATCATGATATTTTCCCACAGTAAGAAACGATTGGCAAAACGTATTTGCTGCTTTAAATCGGGTCGATCTTTTATCCAGGCAGCCGTACCCGTGTATAAATTCAATGCCATATCACCATCTACAATGTAAATGCGATAGCACAGTGCATCGCCTTCATTATTTTGCAACTTTGTATAGACCAACGCACCTTTTTCACGGAGAAGTTTTAAGGTTTGCATATGAAATTTACGCACGCGGTTTGTATCCTTCATTTTTGCAAATGCATTGTAAAATTGCTGAAATTCCTGTAGCTCTAAATCTGTTGGCTGTTCTTTAACAATGATTTGATAAGGCTCCTTTTTTGCACGCCGAAGCATGTAGCGATTCATTTTCGATAAATCAGCTAATAACACGTCCTCCTCTTGCTGCAAGATTATTTGCAATGTCGTATGGCCTTCAAGTTTTTGCTCAGGTCGCTTCGTTTGTGTATAGCAAACTAGTTTTTTATTTTCTTTTATATCGTCACATTGTTCCGCAAAGTAAATATGCTCCATTTCCACAAACATTAATTTCCGCTTAATCGTAAGTATCGTTTCCCCTCCTTAAATCGCTAGCTGCCAGTTCGTTCTTTATTATATTTTCTAACCCTATATTTAGAACTTAAAGTCGGCTATTTCCAAGTTGTGACCGTCAGTTTGAGTTCGCTATCCGTCAGTTACGGCTTTCTATCCATCAGTTCTCCTGTTCTATCCGTCAGTTCAACCTCTCTATCCGCCACTCAACATCCCACAAACAAAAAAAGCTCACCACATCGTATGGTGAGCTGAGATTCTATTAAACTTGATTGTTTGCCTTGAAAGCACGTTCCATTTCGCGTTTTGCTTCTTTTTTGCGCATGTCGTTACGCTTGTCGTAGTCTTTTTTTCCTTTACCAACGCCAATTAGGAGCTTGGCATAGCCGTCCTTCAGGTACATTTTCAATGGGACAATTGTATAGCCGTCCCGCTTTACTGCACCGACTAGCTCACCGATTTGCTTTTTATGCAAGAGCAATTTGCGAGAGCGCAGTGGGTCGTGGTTGAAACGGTTCCCTTGGTCAAACGGGCTGACATGCATGTTGCTAATCCATGCTTCGCCACTACTGATTCTTACGTAGGAATCCTTTAGTTGGACTTTGCCGGCACGAATTGATTTGATTTCTGTCCCAGTAAGTACCATGCCTGCTTCAATCGTCTCTTCAATGAAGTAGTCATGCCCTGCCTTTTTATTTTGTGCTAATACTTTTCCAGCACCTTTTGCCATACGATTCACCCTCTATTCAAAGGTGGAGCAGGATGATACCTGCCCACACAGGATTATAATCACATAAACGAAAGTGCCATAAAGCGCACTTTCGCCTTCTGAATTTCATCTAGCTTCCAGCACCCACCCGCGGTGTACATATGCATATAAAGTACAAGTATACTCCAGCACTGCCGAGGGTAAATGGATGCTTTTCGCCTTTTGTTATCATCGTTTTGATTTTTTCTTTTTACCTTTTTTAGCAACGCCCTCGTAGAACTTTTGCTTTTGTTTTACGCCTTTTTTAGGACCTGGGCTTGAGCCATCTTTGCGACGACCACGTGGATCGCGATCACTTTCACGTCGCTCTCCAGGTTTCGATGAGTCGCTGCGTTTAGATGAATCGCCGCGTTTGTTTGAGTCTCCACGTTTCGAAGAATCACCTCGCACTGATTTAGTATCATCATCGCGACGTCCTTTGCGGCTGCTGCGGCCATCCTTGTTGTCGTTATAATTTTTACGTGCATGGATAACGGTCGGTGTTGTTTTACGAGTACGTCCATACGACGTTACCATCCCGACGATTTCGAAGTCAATAGATGATTCCTCAATGATAACATTCGCTACACGTACTGTTACTTCATCCCCAATGCGGAATTGACGGTTTGTACGTTCACCGATCATAATCATTTGACGATCATCGAAACGGTAATAATCATCGGTCATATTGCTGATGTGTACGAGTCCTTCAATGGTGTTTGGTAGCTCAATGAACATCCCAAAGTTCGTAATGGAAGAGACAATGCCCTCAAACTCTTCACCAATTTTATCGGACATATATTGTGCTTTCTTCAGTGCATCTGTATCACGTTCTGCATCAACAGCACGACGTTCACGCTCCGAAGTATGGTCAGCAATTTCATCCATTGCCATGCCCCACTGTGCAACCGTCTCTCTTGATGTATCCTTGTTAATTAAATACGTACGGATTAAACGATGTACCACTAAGTCCGGATAACGACGAATCGGTGAAGTGAAATGCGTATAGAAATCCGTTGATAGACCAAAGTGGCCTATGCTTTCAGGATAATATTTCGCCTGTTGCATCGAACGTAGGAGCATTGTTGAAATAACAGGCTCTTCTGGCATACCTTCAATTGCCGTTAAGACATCTTGTAATGCCTTAGGATGCACGGTATTTCCTGTACCTTTAATTAAAATACCGAAGTTCGTGACAAATTCAAAGAAACGTTGTAGTTTTTCTGGCTTTGGATCTTCGTGAATACGGTATAGGAACGGGACATTCATCCAGTGGAAATGTTCGGCAACTGTTTCGTTGGCTGCCAGCATGAAATCTTCTATTAATTTCTCTGCCACAGTACGTTCACGCAACTCGATATCGACTGGCCAACCATCCTCATCGACAATTACCTTAGACTCCTTAAAGTCAAAGTCAATTGCGCCGCGCATTTCACGTTTATGACGTAATATCTTAGAAAGTTCGGCCATGTTTTTAAACATTGGAACAAGTGGTTCATAACGAGCAATAAGTGCTTCATCTTGCTCCTCTAATATCTTATAGACGTCTGTGTATGTCATGCGTTCCGTTGTTTTAATTACACTTTGGAAAATTTCATGTGAAATTACATTACCATTCGCATCAATAATCATTTCACAGGACAGCGTTAAACGATCTACCTGTGTGTTTAATGAACAAATACCATTCGATAGTCGATGTGGAATCATCGGAATAACGCGGTCAGTTAAATATACACTTGTCGCACGATCATATGCTTCGATATCTAGCACAGAACCTTGTGTTACATAATAGCTAACATCTGCAATATGTACGCCAAGTTTGTAAGTACCGTCCACATTTTTCGTTACTGTTACAGCATCATCTAAGTCTTTTGCATCTGCTCCATCAATTGTGACAATCGTTTCATGACGTAAATCACGACGTCCCATTAAATCAGCTTGTGAAATTTCATCAGGCACTCTTTGTGCAGCCGTAACTACTTCGTCTGGGAATTCTGGTGGAATGTCATGTTTATATAAAATAGACAGGATGTCCACACCTGGATCATTTTTGTGTCCTAAAATTTTTGTAATATAGCCTGTTGCTGATTTTAAGTCTTCTGGCCATGTGGCTATTTCCACAACAACCTTATGTCCATCAACAGCTCCTAATGTATCGCCCTTGGCAATGAAGATATCCATTGGCAGTTTTTTGTCGTCTAAAACGACGAAGCCAAAACCTCGGTTTGCTTGGAATGTGCCAACAAATTTCGTTTGTCCACGTTCAACTACCTTCGTAATTGTTCCTTCACGGCGATCACCGAATGATTCCTTTAACACACGAATAAGTACCGTATCCCCATTTATCGCACCATTTACTTCGTGCGGTGGAATGAACACATCATCCATTCCTTCAATATCAGGTGCAACAAAGCCAAAGCCCTTTGCATGTCCGATAAATTTACCACGCATTAAATTCATACGTTCTGGTAAGCCATAGCGATTTGAACGTGAGCGGACTACTAAACCTTGTCCCTCCATACGCACGAGTGTTTTGACTAGTTCTTTAAATTCTTCAGCATCCTCAAAGCCAAATTCGTCCTCGATTTCACCAACTGTTAATGGCTTATATTCTTCTTCACCGAAAAAATCGACTAAACGACTTTGTAGTGAATCTTTATGTTCTGTCATACATATTCCCTCCTTCTTGTGAAAATCCTAACTCTACATATTAGTCTGCCCAATTTAAGCTTTCTAAAAAACGATAAATATCATCATGTAATTGCTCTTTTTCCTGATCTAATGTAATAACATGCTTTGAGTTTTCATACCACTTGATGTGTTTTTCAAGTGACTCAGTTTGATTATATATAATGTTGGCAGATTCTGTGTCAATTACCTCATCATTTGTAGCTTGAACGACAAAAATTGGCGCATAAATCATATCGATGTCTTTACGTGTCTGTGAGATAAAGTTACGTAAGTCTTGCAAAGAAGGCATTCCTTTCTCTGCAATTAAAGAAACTTCAGCATTAATCTGTGCTTCATTTTTTCCTTCGTATTTTTTATAGTCTTTGGCATATTTTAATACACCTTCGAACATGACATCGGTTGTCCGCATTGTCATAGGCGCACACATCGTAATGATGCCCTTAACAGGATTATTCAGGGCAACATTTAAGGCCATTACACCGCCTAGTGAAAGTCCCGCTACGGCAATTTCTCGGTAACCCGCTTCCTGTAATTGTTGGTAGGCCGCTACAACATCCTGCCACCAGTCCGCTGGGCCAGTTGTGATTAGTTCTTCAGGTTCCACACCGTGACCTTTATAATGAGGTGCTAATGTAGTGTACCCTTTTTTCTCTAAAAATCGTCCAAGCATACGCACATCTGCAGAGCTACCCGTAAACCCATGCAGTAATAATACTGCACGCGGTCCTGCTTGAAAGAAAAATGGCTGAGATAGTGATTTGTTCATTGCGTGCTCTCCTTCATCCTAATACATATTATATCTATTATAGCCAGATCAATTACACATTTGCGTAATTGCGTCCGGAGGCTTTGATCAACATGGTGTTTAGCCACTCAGTCGATGTATAAACACTCACTGACAATGAAGGACAATCACAGTCATCTTGTCAGCTATTAAGGTAGAATCTTCTTTAGTATGTAGATAAAAGAAAACGCCCAACCATGCGTGGTTAGGCGATACATCTTCAACTATTAGATTTTTGTAATAGCGATTGCTAAAATAAAAAATAATACTGCTAACACAATTGTTGCACGGTGAAGAATTAAATCCATACCACGTGCTTTTTGTTTGCCAAATAGTTGTTCAGCTCCACCCGAGATGGCACCTGACAAGCCTGCACTTTTACTTGATTGAAGTAATACAACAACAACCAATGCTAATGATACGACAACTAATGATACTAATACTACTGTATGCATCTACTGCACCTCCCGAACTTTGAAACATCACAACACACTACATTATAACAAAAAAAGGGTACGATGACAATCTAAGAACACAAAATCACAATATTTGTCTATCTTTAGTAGATTTCCTATAAAATAGACATTACGGCGCTAACCTTCTAGAATAAAATGGATTAAAATGAAAAAAACAGGAGGATTATGTATGAAGAACAAAATATCGCTACTACTGTTCAGTTGTCTTGTAAGCTTACTTGTTGCTTGTGCACACGATGTCGATACACTTCAAGAGAAAGTAGAAGTTGAGGATTCACTAAACACTGCGGAAGATGGCGGAGAGCTAAAGCAACCTGAAAGTAAGGCCTTATCCACTAATCTATCAACCAATGATCTTTTTTCTACTACATTATTTGACGAAGATCCTGCACTGTTGCAATTCATAAAAAAAATAGAACAGCATATTGCAAATTTTGATAAAGACTTTGAAGTAACGTATAGAGGGAAACTAAAGAGCGATGCTTTTGAGCAGCAGCTTAATGATATTACGAGTTTACTTTCTTATGTGAATCCCTATACTGCTGGTTATTTCCTTGACTATCAATGGACATATTGGGAAGAGGATAAAGGATTTTCTGTTGAATTTAAGATAACCTATTTAACAGATGTAGAAAAAGAAGCACATATCGATGCGTATGTTAAAAACTTTGTGAATACATATATTTCAGCTGATATGAACGATTTTGAACGAGCGAAGGCGGTCAATGATTACGTCGTTTTGCTAGCCACTTATACAGAAGAAGGCGTTACAGAAGGACAGACAGTTTATGAGCTTATTCAAGATGGCACTGGCGTTTGTCAAGCTTACGCATTATTAGCATATCGTTTATTTTTAGCTGCTGGTCTTGAAGCAGACTACGTATATGGCTATAGCGACGACGAATTGCATGCCTGGAATTTAGTGAATGTCGATGATGATTGGTTCCATGTTGATACAACTTGGAATGACATCGACGCTAATGAACCGTATGCAATTTCCTACGAATATTTTTTATTAAATGATGAAAAACTAAGCACAGATCATCTTTGGCAAACGGAAAACTATCATGCTGCAACAAGCGATGGCTATGCTTTTATGCATAATATGTGGTATGCAGATACAGAAAATAAAGCGATTTATTATAACGACATTCAGGACGGCAAGGTTTATAAGTATGATTTAACAACCAATAGTAATAAGCAAATTACAGATACATCGTGCTACTATTTAGCTGTCCATCATGATGCTATCTATTGTAGTGATTATGATAACGCAGGCTATTTAACAAAAATTCTTACGAGTGATGGACAGGAGGAAGTTTTGCTTGAGCAGGAAGTGCTTAATCTCTACACAGAAAATGATGTACTTTACTATGAAACAATTGACGGTGAGGTTAGTAAAAAAATACTTCCATAATAAACAGATATATTAACTTTAACAAAATTACCATAATCTATTAACAAATCTATCATTTTCTCTTTACATTACTCCTTTACAATTAGTAACGAATTCACCTATAAGGAGGAAAATCATGAAATACACAAAAAAATGGAGTTCATTGTTTTTAGCAAGCGCTATTACCTTATCGTCGCTTAGCATCACACTACCAGAAGTACAAGCCGCAGAAGTGAAAAAACCAACGAATGTTATTATGCTCGTAATGGATGGTAGCAGTAATAATGCCATCACTCTTTCCCGTTGGTATAAAGGTGAAGCCTTGGCAATGGACGAAATTTTAACGGGTGCTATGCGTACGTACTCCGCTGAATCAGCTATCACAGACTCGGCTCCTGCAGCAACGGCGTTAGCAACTGGACATAAATCCAATGATAAATACGTGGGTGTTTTACCATCTGTCATCAACTCTCCGGGGCTAGAGCAGATTGCGAAAGAAGATGGCTTTAAACCTGTAGCCAATGTCTTAGAAGGAGCGAAACAACAGGGTAAAGCAACTGGTTTGATTTCCACTTCAGAGATTCAACATGCAACACCAGCAGGTTTTTCTGCTCATGTTAAAAATAGAAGTCAATACGGCGACATAGCTGAGCAACAGGTTTATCAAAACATTGATGTTGTATTAGGCGGCGGTTTAGAATCGCTCTCACCAGGTACAACGAAGAATGCACGCAAAGATGGCGAAAATTTAGTGAACGTCTTACAAGAGAAGAATTACGCGCTTGTTAAAACACGAGACGAGCTACTAAATAGTCAATCAGCTAAAATTTGGGGCAGCTTTGCACCAAGTGCACTTGCCTATGATTTAGACCGTGAGAAAACGAGAGCCTCTGAGCCAACTCTTGCTGAAATGACAAACAAAGCAATTGATACGCTAAAAAAAGACGAGGACGGATTCTTCCTATTTGTGGAAGGTAGTAAGGTAGACTGGGCAGCACATGCCAACGATACAATCGGCATGATTAGTGATATTTTATCGTTCGATGATGCTGTCAAAGAAGCCATTGACTTCGCTAAAGAAGATGGTAACACGATGGTCATCGCCGTAACAGACCACGGTAATAGCGGTATTACGATGGGAAATGCCAATACAACAAGTACGTATTCAAGCATACCTGTCTCTGCCTATATCGACCCATTGAAAAAAGCAACAATGACAGTTGAAGGTGCGCTCAGTCAATTAAAAGAAGACAAATCAAATCTGGTAGAAGTAGCTGCATTATACGGTTTAGACAATTTAACAGAGGACGAGCTTTCAACGTTAAAATCGGCTAAAGATTTAGGCAGTGAGATGGTAAAAATGCTGGCGAACCGTGCAAACATCGGCTTTACAACTGGTGGTCATACTGGTGAGGATGTATTCTTATACTCATTCGGTCCATCAAAAGTGACTGGTCTTGTAGAAAATACTGATTTAGCCCATGCAATGGCTCAGTTTATGGACTTTGATTTAGCAAAGCTTACGGACAATTTATACAAACCGGCAACGAAAGAATTAACAGCAAAAGGCTTCACAACAAAAATTGACCTGGCTGATACAGAGAACCCAAAATTTATTGCTAAAAAAGGCGATATGACAGTAACTATTCCCGTTAACAAGAATATAGTGATTTATGATCAAGTTTCAACGAATGGTGAAGCAACTTCAAAAACGCAAACTTTTGATACAATTAATGTCTACAATGGCTCAGAATTCTACGTATCAGAAAAAGTATTAAATACGATAAAGTGAAACTACAATCAGTGAACTACTGATTGTTAGTTGAACCAATCGGGCTTTTACGGTCAGTTGATGCACTCGGTGGCGGCTTACTGACCCTTAAAGCGGGATAAAGTGAAACTTCAATCAGTGAACTACTGATTGTTAGTTGAACCAATCGGGCTTTTACGGTCAGTTGATGCACTCGGTGGCGGCTTACTGACCCTTAAAGCGGGATAAAGTGAAACTTCAATCAGTGAACTACTGATTGTTAGTTGAACCAATCAGGCTTTTACGGTCCGTTGATGCACTCGGTGGCGACTTACTGACCGTTAAAGCGGGGTCAAATAAACTTGCATGCGATGTTATCAGTTTTCTCAACTGAGGACATCGCATTCTTTCTTCCTTCAAGTCATTGTCCTTCGTATAGTTTTCGTATAAAATAAGACACAATATTTTTCTGAAATATTCCCTCATTCTCCTTCATATCTATCTACTTCCAAAGAATCTTAATTTAATCTTAAATTAATCTTACTATTTTATGAATTCTCTATTAATTTGCAACATTTTTCTACACATACCGTCAAAACAGTGTTAAAAATAAATATACAAAAATAACTTGAAAAAACATGACGAAATCTAGTATATTTACACAAGTTGTTATTTTTTACATTTTTTCAAAATCGGAGGTGGATAAATGCAATCCATCAAAAATAATGAGTATTGTCGTTTTATAGGTTATACGCTGTTTTATTTCATCGTTTTGGTACTGCTGTTTCTGATTCATGGTTTCCATGATATGAACGCTGGGCCTTTTATATATACGGAATTTTAGAAAAAGGAGATTTTATTATGTTAAGTGTATTAGCCGCTATTCAAAATGTGGCCCTACAAAACCCGAATCATCCTGCTTATCGTACCAGTAATGAATCATTAACGTATGGTGAACTTTGGGATTACTCGGATTGTTTAGCACATCATTTAATGGCTCTAGAATTAAAAAACCAACAGCCTATTATTGTTTACGGGCATATGTCCCCTTTACAAATTGTTGCTTTTTTAGGCGCCGTTAAATCAGGGCATCCTTATGTACCCGTCGATTCCTCCACACCAATGGAGCGCCTTCAGGTCATTATCGAAGCATCTGAAGCTTGCCTGCTACTCACTACGGAGGAATTAAGCACGCCCCTATCAATTCCTGTAATAGCAGTAAGGGATGCTGTAACACGAACAACAACTACTTCAACTCAGCCTGCCACTTGGGTAAAGAATCATGACATTCATTACATCATTTACACGTCAGGCTCTACAGGTAAGCCTAAAGGTGTTCAAATTACAGCAGATAATTTAGCACATTTTGTCGTTTGGATGAATAATCACTTCCCTATTCAGCAATCAGGTGTATTTCTAAATCAAGCTCCCTATTCCTTTGATTTATCTGTGATGGATTTGTATCCTGCACTAGTAGGAGGTCACACGCTTTACGCCATTACCCACGAACAAATAGCTAATCCAAAATCATTATTCGATGATTTAGCGGACTCAGGGATAGGTGTTTGGACTTCCACTCCTTCTTTTGCCAAAATGTGTTTAATGAATAAGGATTGGCATCAGGGATTAATGCCACAATTAAATACATTCCTGTTCTGTGGAGAGGTTTTACCAAAAAAAGTCGTCAAAGAATTAATGTTACGTTTTCCACAAGCATCTATCTTCAATTTATATGGACCGACTGAAACAACGGTTGCAGTTTCATATGTGGAGGTAACAAAAGAACTTCTACAACGATTTGAACAGTTACCAATTGCTCCTATGTCTGAGCCTAATTTATCCTTACACGACAATGGCGAAATCATCATATCTGGGCCAACTGTAAGTGCAGGCTATCTTGGAGCACCCGACTTAACGGCAAAAGCGTTCCCTTCAGTAGGGGGCGCACGGATTTATAAAACAGGTGATATTGGCTATGAAAAGGATGGCTACCTATTCTTTGCTGGGCGTAAGGATTTTCAGGTGAAATTGCATGGCTATCGATTAGAAATTGAAGAGATTGAAAAACAGATTGGCGATCTATCTCCTGTAAATGGATGTGTAGTTGTACCTGTTTTAAAAGGGGATGACATTGTTTCGCTAAGTGCTTATGTTGTTCTCCGTGAACAGCTTTTAGAATCGGCTTTCAAGATGACAAAGCAGCTTAAATCATTATTATCAGAACAATTACCTTCCTATATGATTCCAAAAAAATTCATATACATTGATTCCTTGCCCTTAAATACAAATGGTAAAGTTGATCGTAAAGGATTGGCGGTTATGGAGAAAGTATGACGCCTTATGGAAATATAATTTTCTTTATCATAATTAGTATTTTGTTAATGCCTACCATTCTATTAGGGCTAAGAGGGAAATCAGCCAAACGCTATAATATTTTCATTTCCATACTCATTTTAGCCATTATTTTTGGCCATTCTATAAATGGAACTGTTTCGCTCGTACTCTTCACCTTATTTCAGTTAATACTTATTCTTACGTACCAAAAGTATCGGTTGCAAAAAAACAGCGGTATTGTATTTGTCATAGCCGTATTACTTTCTATTTTCCCACTGGTACTTGTAAAGGTGCTACCAATACTCGGCCTTCATCATTTGTTTGGCTTTCTTGGTGTTTCCTACATTACCTTTAAATCCGTACAAATGATTTTAGAAACGCGTGATGGCCTGATAAAAGACAAAATTTCTGTGGTGGAACTTACTTACTTCTTATTGTTCTTCCCAACAGTATCATCTGGTCCAATTGATCGCTGGCGACGCTTTTACAAAGACATGCAAACAGTACCTTCTGCTAATGATTATCAAAAGCTACTGTTAAGCGGCATTAATTATATATTTGTAGGTTTTCTATATAAATTTATCTTAGCTTACCTCATTTATAATTATACGCTTATCTATTTACCCAACCATACGTATAATTATTTGACACCTTTTCAAGGGCATATAGCGTATATGTATATGTATAGTTTTTATTTGTTTTTCGATTTTGCTGGTTACAGTGCATTTGCTGTTGGTGTCAGTCGCATTATGGGCATTCAAACACCTATTAACTTTAACCGACCATTTACAAGTCGTAATATTAAAGATTTCTGGAATCGCTGGCATATGAGTCTTTCCTTCTGGTTTAGGGACTATGTATATATGCGGTTTGTACTGTGGATGACGAAAAAAAAATGGATTAAGAACAAGTACGCAATTTCATATATTGGCTTCTTTTTGCTGTTCTTTTTAATGGGTATTTGGCATGGACTCGAATGGCACTATGTCGTGTACGGACTATATCATGCCATGCTAATCATTAGCTTCGATAAATTTGAACGCTGGAACAAAAAACATAAGCGCTGGCCAAAAAATAAATGGACGCATGCTTTAGGCATATTTATCACTTTTAATGCGGTTTGTTTTGGTTTCTATATTTTTTCAGGTCAATTATTTTAAACACTAAAGGAGAATTACTAAAATGGAAAAACAACAAATACTCGAAATGCTCGTAGACTTATGTGAGGATGATGTAGTTTTAGAAAACCCTGACATGGATTTATTTGAAGAAGGACTTCTTGATTCTTTTGGCACAATCAATCTATTAGTAGAAATTGAAAATCGCTTTGATATCTCTGTACCTATCACAGATTTTAATCGTGAGGAATGGAACACGCCAAATCGTATTGCTGCGAAATTAGCTGAAAGACAATGATAAAAAAGGGTTTCTTATCACTTTTAGTAGCATTTGTTCTATTTGCTGCCTTTGTATTCTTTCCTAATTCTTGGATAAAGGCATGGATTTCAGATGCACATGTAGAGCAGGCAAAGACCAGTATGGCCCCTCTGATGTTTCAAGGCATGTATTTACAGGAACGCATGTTACAAGAGTCTAATTCGATGCCATTATATGGGTCTTCAGAGTTAAATCGTTTCGATCCCTTTCACCCTTATAATTACGTACGTGCGACGGATGCTCCCTATTCTACATTTATGATTGGCCGTGGCGGTATGCAGTCCATTACGCACTTTTTAAATTTTGCTGCCCAAGAGGGAAATTTAAAAGATAAAAAGATTGTCTTTATCATTTCGCCACAATGGTTTACAGCAAAAGGGATGGAAGAGCTTCATTTTTCACCTAACTATTCCATGCTACATGCCTATGATTTAGCTTTTAACAAAGAGATTGATCCAAAGCTTCGAAATGATGCCATGGAGCGTCTGCTACAGTTCGATACGGTAAAGCGGGACCATTTGTTACGAGCTATGTATCAATTTAAAATGTCTGACGGTAAGGAAAGGCCGATTGTAGGACGTCTTGCAATGATGGCAGGCCGTGTGCAAAAGGCTTTACTGGAGAAAAAGGATTTATACTACTCTCTTTTTCCTAGTACTTCTCATAATTTAAAAAGTAATGACAAGCTTATTACGAATCAAACATTTGAACAGCAACTACAGCATGCGGAAGCATATGGTCAAAAACGTGTATCAAATGAATTAATGATCGAAAATAAGTTTTACAAACGACTGGAAAATTCCAATCTTAAAAAGTTAGAGGGCTTCCGAAAACATGTGGACTATACAGAGTCACCAGAATACCAGGACTTTCAGCTAGTCATCGATGTGCTGAAAGATGCCGGTGCTAAGCCTCTATTTGTGTCTATTCCAGTCAATGGTCGCTGGTACGACTACGCAGAATATCCACAAGATCGTCGTCAGGAATACTATAAAAAAATGGAGCAAGTGTTAACAGCTGCTGATGTTCCTTATGTCGATTTCTCTGACCACGAGTACGATCCATATTTCATTATGGATACCATTCATATTGCGTGGAAAGGCTGGGTATATCTAAATCAGGAACTAGACAAATATTGGGAACAGCCTTAAACAAAAGCAGGGTCAGTCCTAAGTGATGCTATTTATCACTTAGAACTGACCCTTTTGTGTACAATATTTCAATGAATATGTCCCTTATTCTCTAACGCAATACTTCCTATACGTTACTGACCATTCTTCAGCATGTGCTGCAATAGTCTGGTTTTTCAACTGCAATTTTTGAATAATAGTTTGCTTATGCCAATAAAAAAATTGCCTCAAAAGCATTGCTATACTTTTGAGACAACTTATTTTAGTGAACTGCTCGGCATACAAAATGTACCAAGCAATTTAACATCACATATAGTTAATATTATTTTAAATTATAGAAAGAATTTAACCCTAAATACTCTGCTGTTTCACCAAGTTGATCTTCAATGCGAAGAAGTTGGTTGTATTTCGCCACACGGTCTGTACGAGATGGAGCACCTGTTTTAATTTGACCAGCGTTTGTTGCCACTGCAATATCAGCAATTGTAGCATCTTCAGATTCACCTGAACGGTGAGAGATAACAGCTGTATAGCCAGCACGTTTTGCCATTTCAATTGCTTCAAATGTTTCTGTTAATGTACCGATTTGGTTTACCTTAATTAGGATGGCATTCCCTACACCTTGCTCAATACCAGCAGCTAATTTTTTCGTATTTGTTACGAATAGGTCATCACCTACTAATTGTACGCGAGAGCCAATACGATCTGTTAATAATTTATGACCAGCCCAGTCATTTTCGTCTAAGCCGTCTTCGATAGAGATAATTGGATACTTAGCAGTTAACTCATCGTACCAATCAACCATTTCCTCAGAAGTTTTCACAACGCCTTCACCATCTAAGTGGTATTTGCCATCTTCTTTGTTGAATAACTCAGATGAAGCAACATCCATTGCAAGTTTCACTTCTTCACCTGCTTTATAGCCAGCTTTTTCGATTGCTTCAAGAATTACTGTAATTGCTTCCTCGTTTGAACCAAGGTTTGGTGCAAAACCGCCTTCATCACCGACAGCTGTATTGTAGCCTTTGTCTTTTAATACGGCTTTTAAGTTATGGAAAATTTCAGCTCCCATGCGTAGTGCATGACGGAAACTTTCAGCCCCTACAGGCATTACCATGAATTCTTGAATATCTACGTTGTTGTCAGCGTGAGCGCCTCCATTTATGATGTTCATCATAGGGACTGGTAATTGTTTTGAGTTGAAACCGCCAAGATATTGATAAAGAGGTACATCTAAATAATCTGCCGCAGCATGTGCCACTGCCATTGATACGCCTAAAATTGCATTAGCGCCTAGCTTTCCTTTGTTTTCTGTGCCGTCAAGCTCGATTAAAGCTTTGTCGATCACAACTTGGTCAAGAACTGAGAAGTTACCTTCTAATTCTTCTGCAATTATTGTATTTACATTTTCAACTGCTTTTAATACACCTTTGCCTAGGTAACGTGATTTGTCACCGTCGCGTAATTCTACCGCTTCGTATTCACCTGTAGATGCACCAGATGGCACAATTGCACGGCCAAAAGCGCCTGATTCCGTAAATACTTCTACTTCTACTGTTGGGTTCCCACGTGAGTCTAAAACTTCGCGCGCATAAATCTGTGTAATAAATGGCATAATTAATTCTCCTCTTTTTCAATTAATGATTTACCTGTCATTTCAATAGGTTGTGACACCTCTAATAATTCTAACATGGTAGGCGCCAAATCGGCTAAAATACCACCATTTCTTAACATTAAATTTGATTTTGTCACAATCACTGGAACAGGATTTGTTGTATGAGCTGTCATTGGCTGTCCTTCTAAAGTCATAACTTCATCAGAATTACCATGGTCAGCTGTAATAATAGCTGCGCCACCTTTTGCAAGAAGGGCATCTACTACTTTACCTAAACATTCATCTACTACTTCGATTGCTTTAATCGTTGGTTCTAACATCCCACTATGCCCAACCATATCTGGGTTAGCAAAATTCAATAAAATACCGTCGAATTTATCTGCAGCAATCTCTGTAAGTAATGCTTCTGTTACTTCATAAGCACTCATTTCTGGTTTTAAATCGTATGTCGCTACATTTGGAGAGGCAATTAAAATACGCTCTTCACCAGCGAATTTGTCTTCACGTCCTCCGCTCATAAAGAACGTAACATGTGGATACTTTTCTGTTTCTGCAATACGAAGCTGTGTTTTGCCATTAGAAGCTAATACTTCACCAATCGTATTTTTTAAATTGTCATTGGCATAGGCAACTTGTGCGTTCACTTCATCACTATAATGAGTGAAAGATACGAATTTTAAATTTTTAGGATGTTTTGCCGATAAGGCGAAGCCATCGAAATCATTATTCGTAAACACTTTAGACAGTTGAATCGCTCGGTCAGGACGGAAGTTGAAGAAAATAACAGCGTCATTATCACCAATTGTCGCCACCGCTTCTTCATGCTGTTGAACACTAAAAGGTATAACAAATTCATCGGTTACCTCGCGTTCATATGATTCGGTTACGCCACCTTTAGCACTCTCAGCTGATTGGCCGACTCCATCAACTAATACATTGTAAGTGAGTGCTACACGGTCCCATCGTTTGTCGCGATCCATGGCATAATAACGTCCATGAATGGAGGCAATTTGCCCAATGCCGATTGCAGCCATTTGTTTTTCAGTTTCTTCGATATAGGCCATGGCTGTTGTTGGACCAACATCACGACCATCTAAGAAACCATGAACAAAAACGTCGTCTAAACCTTGCTCTTTCGCCAATTTCAATAAGGCAAATAGATGCTCATAATGGCTGTGCACCCCACCATCTGATAGTAAGCCCATGAGATGTAGCTTCGAGTTGTGTGCTTTTGCGTGTGCCGCCGCATCTAAAAAAGCTTGGTTCGTAAAGAAATCACCATCACGAATTGACTTGTTTAGACGTGTTAAACTTTGGTACACAATACGGCCAGCACCGATATTTAAGTGTCCTACTTCAGAATTCCCCATTTGTCCGTCTGGTAACCCTACTGCTTCACCAGCCGCAGTTAATGTTGCATGAGGAAATTGATTCCAATAACGATCAAAATTTGGTTTTTTGGCTTGGGCTACTGCATTGCCAAATGTTTCATCACGGAATGCAAAGCCATCTAAAATAATTAATGCTACTGGCTTTTTAGGCATTTGCTGCCGCCTCCAATAATTTTAAATAGGAATCTGGTTGTAAGCTCGCGCCACCAACTAGTGCACCATCGATATGTTCTTTTGATAATAATTCTTTAATATTGTCTGGTTTCACGCTACCGCCGTATTGAATGCGCACAGCCTCTGCTGTTTCAACATCATAAAGTCCTTTCATAACTGCACGAATTGCTCCACATACTTGGTTGGCATCGTCCGCTGTTGCTGTTTTACCTGTGCCAATCGCCCAAATAGGTTCATAGGCGATGACCATATGCTCTACTTCTTGTGCAGAAAAACCGGCAAGGGCTGCAGTAATTTGACCAGCTACCTTGCGTTCAGTAATACCTGCTTCACGTTCCTCAAGCGTTTCACCACAACATATAATTGGTACAATATTGTGCGCAAGAGCTGCTGCGACTTTCTTATTTATCGCTTCATCTGTTTCATTATAAAATTCACGTCGTTCAGAATGTCCTAAAATCACATAGTCTACTTCAACACTCGCAAGTTGTGCTGGGCTAATTTCCCCGGTAAATGCACCCTCGTTTTCATAATGCATCGTTTGTGCACCGATGGCTAGCTCTGAGTCGCTAGCTACTTGTACAAGTGTTGGCAAGAATAGCGCCGGTGCGCAAATAACAGCATCTACTTTGTCATTTGAAGGGAGTTTGTCCTGTACGGCATCGACAAACTGAATCGCCTCATCAAATGTCTTATACATTTTCCAGTTTCCTGCAATAATTGGTTTACGCATCGTAGGTGTCCCCTATCTTTTATTTATCCCGAACTAACGGGTATTTTAGTTTATTTGAAATCCCCACCGATTAACATGTCACTTATCATTTAACGCGACAATACCAGGAAGCTCTTTACCTTCCATTAATTCTAGTGAAGCACCCCCACCTGTCGAAATGTGATCCATTTTGTTTGCTACTTCAAATTTTTCCACAGCCGCAGCAGAATCACCGCCACCGATCACTGTATAGCCATTTGTTGTTGCCATGGCATGAGCGACAGTTTTTGTGCCATCAGCAAACTTTTCCATTTCAAAGACGCCCATTGGTCCATTCCAGATGATTAATTTAGAATTGTTAATAACCTCAGCGTAGTTTGCAGCTGTTTTTGGTCCAATATCTAGACCCATCCAATCTGATGGAATCGCATTTACATCTACGATCATCGTGTCAGCATCTTTTGAAAATTCGTTTGCTACAACTGCATCAATCGGCATATGTAATTGCACGCCTTTTGCTTTCGCTTTTTCAATGAAAGATTTTGCTAACTCAATTTTATCTTCTTCTAATAAGGAATTACCAACATCGTACCCCTGTGCTTTAATAAAAGTAAATGATAGTCCTCCACCGATAATTAAGTGATCTACCTTTTCTAATAAGCTTTCGATCACACCAATTTTATCTTTTACTTTGGCCCCACCAATAATTGCTGTAAATGGACGTTCTGGATTAGATAAGGCTTTACCAAGAACATCTAGTTCCTTTTGCATTAAGAAGCCGGATACAGCAGGTATATGCTTCGCAATTCCTTCTGTTGAAGCGTGTGCGCGGTGTGCTGCTCCAAATGCATCATTGACATAAATATCTGCTACTGTTGCAAATTGTGCTGCAAGTGCAGTATCATTTTTCTCTTCACCAGCATGGAAGCGCACGTTTTCAAGTAGTACGATATCGCCGTCTTGCATGTTGGCAACAGTTGCTTCTACTGCTTCGCCAATTGACTCATCCAATTTTGTCACCGGCTTGCCCATCAACTCAGCTAAGCGAATCCCCACTGCTGTTAAACGCATATCTTCCTTTACTTCACCTTTTGGACGACCTAAATGGGATGCTAAAATTACTTTAGCCCCCTGTTCTACTAAGTACTCAATTGTTGGAATAGCAGCACGAATACGTGTTTCGTCTGTAATAGCACCATCGGCCATTGGAACATTAAAATCAACTCGTACAAAAACGCGCTTCCCTTTTACATCGATATCTTTCATTGTCTTTTTATTTAACATGAAGAAACCCCCTTCAAAGTTTTTTGGCTCGTGTCTGTCATGTGCCTCACCCATCTTGGTCTACACACATTCTACTGATACCTTTATTTGTGATAATTAACTTTTACTAAATAGTAGCAAATGTCTCGTAATATGTCTTTTAAATGCTACATTAATTTTTTATCTAAAAAAGGGAGTAAGGGTAAACGTCCCCTACTCCCATTACCCTTGTATATTATATCTTTTAGACATTATAAAGGCTATACTTTTTATGCGTAAAAAGCGGTATTATGTCACACTTTTTACTTCAAATTACGAATTATGACACTTATTTATCATTTAAACCTTGTTCTGCAATATATAACGCTAAGTCCATTAATCGAGTAGAGTAACCAATTTCGTTGTCATACCACGCAAGAACCTTCACCATACTATTTTCTAATACCATAGTAGAAAGTCCATCGACAGTTGAAGAACTATGGTTGCCATTGTAGTCAATTGATACTAGCGGTAACTCATTGTAACCTAAAATATCTTTTAGCTCATTTTCAGAAGCTTCTTTTAAAGCCGCGTTGATGGCATCTTTCGTAACCTCTGCTTTAAGTTCTAAGACTAAATCCACACATGAAACATTTGGTGTAGGAACACGCATAGAGAAGCCATCTAATTTACCTTTTAACTGTGGTAATACTTTAGAAACCGCAACGGCTGCTCCTGTTGTTGTTGGAATCATCGATACTGCTCCTGCGCGTGCGCGACGAGGATCAGAGTGCGGGAAGTCTAGAATACGTTGGTCATTTGTGTATGAGTGAATTGTTGTCATCATACCGCGTTCAATGCCAAATTTTTCATCTAGCACTTTTGCTACTGGTGCAAGACAGTTTGTTGTACAAGACGCATTAGAAATTACATCATCAGTTTCTGGATTGTAATCCTGATGGTTTACACCCATTACAAACGTCGGCATATCCCCTTTTGCTGGTGCTGAAAGAATTGCCTTTTTTGCACCTGCTTCAATATGTTTGCTTACTTCTTCCATTGATCGGAATTTACCTGTACACTCAAGCACCACATCAACACCAAGCTCACCCCAAGGTAATTGCGCTGGGTCTTTTTCAGCAAATACTTTAACTTTTTTACCATTCACTACGAAAGAATCGCCATCTGCATATACTTCAGCATCATAGATACCGTGTACAGAATCATATGTTAATAAATGCGCGAGTTGGCCAGCATCTGTTAAGTCATTCACTGCAACGACTTCAAACTCTTCCTGCTTCATTGCTTCACGAAATACTAATCGTCCAATTCGTCCAAATCCATTAATTGCTAATTTTAATACCATTGTCAATTCCTCCAATAATGTTTGTATTTATACTTACAGGTAACGTTCAGCAATTTCTTTTGCTGCCGCTTCATCCGTTATAAAAATAGTCTGCTTTGGCGCTACTTTAAAATAAGAAAGCATCGCGTTCACTTTTTGTTTACCTGCTGCCACCGCAATGACATGCTTACATTGCTCTACTTGTTCAAGCTGAATACCAATCGTACGAATACGATGGACAATTGCTCCTTCGGCATTAAAGTAATAGCCAAACGCTTCACTGACAGCTCCTTTTTCCTCGAGAATCCGTAAATCCTCTGGCGACGAATTACGACGAACTGCCATTTCCTCCGCAGAGCCGATACCATGAATCACGTAGTCTGCCCGATCATAGTAAGCCATCATTTCAATAACCATTGGCTCTTTCAGCATCGCTTGATATGCTTGCTCACTTAAATGCTCTGGTAAAAACAAAGTTCGATGTTGGGCATTCATCTGCATTGCAAATGTCGCGACAAGTGTATTGGCCTGCATTTGCATTTCATGTCCAATTCCCCCACGTGCAGCAACAAATGTTACGTTCTGCTTGGAATCAATTGGTTGTAAAAATTGCGCAAGCGAAGCCACCGATTTGCCACCTGTAACAGCGACAACTTGCTCACCAATAATGTTTGATAAAAATTGGTGTGCTGCCTCTTTACCAAGCAATGTCAATACCGTTTCATCATCATTATAATCGCCTGGTACAACAATCACATGTTGCAATCCAAAACGTTTTTCGAGTAATTTAGCAAGCTGTGTAAGTCCAGACCACTCGTAAACCAATGCTCGTAGCTGCTCAATAACGGCGATGCCATCACTCGTACATACCATACCCAATTTTTGAATATCTAATAACCCTTGCTCACGTAAAATGTCTGTTTCTTTTCGTATTTCACGTTCTGTCATTTTTAGTGATTCTGCAAGTGTTCGTCGTCCAATGGGTTGCATTAGTTGAATTGATTGCAAGATGCGATATCTTGATTGAAGAAGCGGATACATTTCCGGAAGTAGTCTTTGCTGTGCCTCTGGTATGGTTAACATACACATCTACTACCTTTCTATTATAATGGGACGTTTTTTATCCCACTATATAAAATTATGTCCCACTTGTAATTTCATTATATTACTTAAATTAAAAAAGGGCAAGTAAATAATGGTATTCACATTTATTTATTTGACCTAGCAGGCAAAGGTAAAAAACCACAAAAAAACTTTTTTATAGTTTTTTTGTGGTTTCTCATTTTAAAATCGTTTTATTTTATATGTAGAACATGATTAAGCTACACGAAATGGTTTATTCATATGTAACAACCCGTAAATAATGAAAAAGATTCCGCAAGTAAATACATTTAGAACCATATAAAAAATGCCATAGGTTTTATCACCTACCCATCGATAAAATATACGGTATATTAAATAATATACAAAAAATATAAACGGAATTGCTGCTAAAAATCTTATTGCTGGAATAATTCCCACAATAAATAAGCAAATAAAAAGAATTATCATTTTCTTAGCTGAAGCTCTTCGTTCGATATCTGAATTGCCTTTTGCAATAAGTAAAAACATTATATATATGTTGATGATAGGTATAAAACTTAGATATGCAACATCCTCGAAACCATTTGCTTTAGCAGTCCTATAATATATCAAAGACCAAATAACATAAAAAAGTATGAAATAAAGAATTTCAAAAAAATGAATGTTCAAACAATACACTTCCCTGCCCTTTTGTTAAATCCAATCCATACAATAACTTATTTACCAATAGATTTCCATGAATATTTTTACCTAATTAATCGTTATAAAACCAAAAATAGGTATTTTGTAAAAGGATAAAAAAAACTTAGGAGCATCATTGTTTTGAAAACCGTGTACTTCGGTATTAAGAAACAATCCGTTCTCACCCTCTACAAAAAAAATCTCGTAACCTTCAATTGCGGTTACGAGATTTTGTCAATTAATTTGTAAAAGATAATACAGCGTTTTTCTTGAAACTTGCTAAAGCTTTTGTAGCCTCATTTTTGTTTGTGTATTCAAAAATACGAATATCCTTTTTCTCAAATACTGTAATAACCCACATTGTAAAATCTCCCTTCAAATTGTTTTTGTAATATAACAAACACTAAAATGTGATAATTTCATTCGAACTGTCTTATAACAACTTCTTACTGCTTCCTATTGTACTCCGATTTTCTTTAAAAGAAAGCTTTACGTGAAGCTCTTCACAAACTGTTCATATTCAAAACGCTTTCATTGAACAATTTGTGAAAACTAATATTTTATAGGCATAAACAATAAAACACTCGGTTTAAAAGAGCGCTCCTTTTAAACTGAGTGTTTATAATTATTTCATATTTTGCTTCATTAAATGGGCAATTTGCTGTTCGTTTGATTGCTCTACTTCTTCTAAATGCTGAATGACTAAATTTTGTCGGTCTATTGAATGGTTTTGGCTCAATTTCTTTTTACCTTCCATGCGTGAGATGTTTATTTTAAAGCCCTGAACGCCTTTATTTAAATTCGTTATTAACTGTGCATCCACTTCAGATAAGCTATAGGGACTATCCTTGCCTTCATATTTTGAAATCATATTGTTAAAAGAATTGACTAATTCCGCTTCCTTCTCAATAAGCTCTATATCTCCGTAAACATGCACCGCTACATAATTCCATGTAGGGACAGCTTGATTTGTTTCATACCATGATGGAGATATGTAGCAATGAGGACCTTGGAAGACCGCTAAAACATGTTGGTGCTCGATGTTCTTCCATTGCGGATTGCCTTTTGCAAAATGGCCAATCAAACAATTCTGCGTTTCATCGAACAATAAAGGAAGATGTGTGGCGTAAGGCATCCCTTCATAAGTTGAAAACAAAGTTGCAAAACTGTTCACTTGTATCGTGTTTATCATTTCAGATGTATCTTTGATTTTAAATGCCGCTGGTATATACATGAGCAGAGCCCCTTCCATCAAATATTAAGTAGACAATTCGAGCTATACAAGCGCTGCCGCAAGGGTTGCGTAATCCAAATTACCATATTGTAAAATATGACCATCCTTTTCCACTACAGGAATCATGAGCATATATTTTTCATGTATGACTTCGTCTGCCTCAATATCGATTATTTCTATAGCAAACGCGATATCTTCTTGCACAAGCTTCAAAGTACGTAAGCCCACTTCACATAGTTCACAATTAGATCGACTAAAAAATTTTACGTTCATTCTGTCCCACCTCCTAACGCTATTATAAAACGAAATAGTCTGTTCTGTGTGAGCCTGTTACTAGAAAAAAAACTGTGCAAGAAGATTACTTCCTACACAGTCTAGTTATTATTTTTTTAAATGGCTATCTAAGAATTTAAGCATAGCATTATAGAACTCAATGCGATTTTCTTCATTTTGGAAGCCATGCCCTTCATTGTCCTTCAACATGTACTCCACATCAACACCTCTATCACGTAACGCTTTTACGATTTGATCAGACTCTGCCTGATTTACACGTGGGTCATTAGCGCCTTGAGCTACGAATAACGGTGTTTTAATTTTATCTACATGGAAGACCGGTGAAGCAGCTGTTAATAGCTCTTTATCTTTTTCTGGATGTCCTACACGCTCATAGAACATGTTACGCATTGTTTCCCAATATGGTGGAATTGTATCTAACAATGTGAAGATATTTGATACACCTACATAATCAACTGCCGCTGCATATAAATCAGGTGTTTTCGTAATACCTGCTAATGTTGCATAACCACCGAATGATGCACCGTAAATACCGATACGCTCAGGATCTGCAATACCTTGATCAATAGCCCATTGTACGCCATCTGTAATATCGTCTTGAATTTTCAGACCCCACTGCTTATTACCTGCATCTAGGAATTCTTTACCATAACCTGTAGAAGAGCGGAAATTCACTTGTAATACAGCGTAGCCACGGTTTGCAAGTAATTGGACTTCTGGGTTAAAGCCCCACATATCACGTGCCCATGGACCGCCGTGTGGATTGACGATAAGTGGTAGGTTTTTAGCCTCTTTGTTTTTCGGTAATGTTAAATACCCGTTAATCGTTAAGCCATCACGACTCTTATAAGAAACTGGATGCATTTCTGCAAGTTCTTGTGGGTTTAACCAAGGACTTAATGTAGCCAATTCTTTCAGTTCATCTGTTGTTGAATCGTAGTAATAATACTTTCCATAAACAGTGTCACTAGAAACGCTAACAATGAATTTTGTCATTTCCTTATTGTAATCGCTGATGCCTAATTCACTTTCATGCACACCTAATTTATTTTGGATTTTACGGAATAATTTTTCAAAGTCTTCGTCAAAGAATTGATAATGTGGCTTATCTGTTATATATGCACCATATAATAATTTATCTTTTTCAGCACTATATAATACACCAGATACATCCACTTCTGAGTTAGACATAATAACTTCTTCTTTGCCTTCTAAATCATATTTAACGACTTCTACTTTGTCTCTTCCTTTATTAGAAGTTGCGAAAATATGTTTATTGTCTTTAGAGAATGCAAGTGGCGTAACTTGATCTCCTGCTTCCATTTCAATAAATGGCTTGAATTCATCTTTTTCTGAATCACGATAAAGAACAGTGCCGACTACACCATCTGAAGCAACTGCCATACGTACATTGCCATCACGATCCGCTACCCAGCTAGTAATGTTACCTGGGTTCTTAGCAACATGTGTAGTTTCACCAGTCTTAACATTAAGCTTGTACACATCAAAGACTTTTGCATCTTCTTTATTCATCATAATAAGGATTTCGTCTTTAACGCCTTGTAAACCGCTTAATAACCCAACTGTTACATTTGGGTATGGTGTTAAATCCTTTTCCTCATTGCCATTAAATGATGTTGAATAAATGTGGAAGTTTTCATCGCCACCTTTATCCTTTAAATATAGTAAATTATCATCTTTCCAGAAGGATCCAGCGATATTACGATCCGTTGAGCTAGATACACGTACTGGCTCGCTATCATCATTCATTTTTTTCACGAAAACATTTGAACGATTTTCCCATTCAGAGGAATAATTAATGTAATTACCGTCTGGAGAAAGAGAATAGCCAAAGCTTCCCGGATTTTTCATGAAATCTTCTACGGAAACTTCTTTCACGCCTTCATTACTCACACCATTTTTCACATTTTTAGCATTGTTTAAAATCTTGACTGCATCTTGTTTAGAAATCGTTTCACCATTTGAAAGACCGTTAAATAAACCAAGCTTATTGGCTTTTTCTTGATACTCAGCAAGTGTAGCTTCTTTTTCCTCTTTATCTAAAGCTCTTACTAAAATACGTGCTGCTTCATCACGTTTAATATGAAGACTTAAATCTTTTAATTCTTCGCCTTTTACCCACTTATCAGTGATTTGCTGGCGCATTGTCTCTGAACCATGTTGGAATGTTAGAGCTGTTACAGTTAAACCTAGAAAATCCTTAGCAGATAGACTTTCCTCTTTTACTTCTACTTGACTGCTAGTTTCATTGGCAGCGCGTACTTCCTGCATCGAAACAGGGTAGACAGCAGATGTTGTTAAAATGACTGCTAATGATGCTGTTAAAAATCTTTTTTTCAAAATGACTCCTCCTTATATCAGTTCGCGTTATATCGCTTGTCGATATAATAAAATTATAACAACTCAATCATTTTTGTCAATAAATGATAATAATTAAATGAAATTTCCTTTTTAACCAATAAAAAAGCGACTTGTCTTTAGACAAGCCACTTAATTACTATAGGTGTTTGTATGTTTTGTTAAAGTAAAAATCCATTCCGCACCTCAGTGTATTCGCTGCTGACTCATTTAAAATTTTCGACTTGCACCGCCACCTGCGGATGAGCCACCTCCAAAACCACCAAAGCCTCCACCACGTGACCCACCACTACCAAAGCCTCCACCACGTGACCCACCACTACCAAAGCCTCCACCGAAACCACCTGGATAACCTCCACGACCTCTTGAATGTGGACCACCACCGCCACCATGAGATGAGAATGTAATAACAATGAGCACTAAAATAATAAGTAATATAAAGACCCATGTAGGCATCGATTCATCCGTTTCCTGTTGAGCAGGGCTAACGCCATCCCAATTATATTCTTGTGCCACTGTTTGGAATAATTCGGCGTAGGTAGCTTGAAAGGCTTTACTGATTTCGCCATCACTTGCATATGGATAAAAAGCTGTATCCAAAATTCGTCCCAATTTGCCGTCTGGCAAAGCACCTTCTAGACCTTGCCCAACACCAATTACGACATCATTATTACCTTCTCCTTGTCCAAATGTCGCTAATATAAGTACACCGTTATTTTTTTCTTCATCGCCAATGCCCCATTGTCTAATCATTTTTGTCGCATACATTTTAGCCTCTTGCCCGTTTAAGGTATCTAGTGTCACAATCATTATTTCAGCTCCTGTGCCTTTGTCTAACTGCTCAGAATAATGATTCAGCTCCTCTTCCACAGGCGTCGATAGCACATTCGCAAAATCATGGATATACGTATTTTTCATCGGTTTTGGCATCGCTGCTTGTGTGATGCCTATATTCACTGTAAAGGCACAAAAAACGATTACTAGTAGCAATGTAAAACGTTTCATTATTGTTTACTCGATTCACTAAAATCTATTGACGGAGCCTGTTCAGCTCCTGCAGCTGCCTTAAAATATTCCTTTTGTTCAAAGCCAAACAACCCCGCAATTAAATTACCTGGGAAGCGCTTAACTATTTTATTAAACCCTTGCACTTCATTATTGTAATCTTCACGTGCTACAGCTAAACGGTTTTCAGTTCCCGCTAATTCATCCATCAGTTGACGGAAATTTGCATCCGCTTTTAAGGTCGGATAATTTTCCACAACGACTAACAATCTACTTAATGCCCCATTCAATGCATCATTTGCCGATGCCTGCTCTTCAGGCGTGTTTGCACTGCCCATCTGCGCACGTGCCTGCGTAATACTTGCAATAACTTCTTGTTCATGATTGGCATAACCCTTTACTGATTCCACTAAATTCGGGATTAAATCGTAGCGACGCTGCAACTGATTTTCGACTTGCGCCCATTTCGAATCAACGTTTTCTTCAGCCGTCACAAGGCTATTGTATTTTGGTATAAATAGTAATGCTAATAGAACAATGACAATCATAATAATTCCTACTGGTCCAAGTAATTTTTTCATTTTTAAACCCTCCTCTACTTTCTTGCCTTACCACTAATGTGTTGCTAAAAAAACAACACTATTCTCTATATATGCAAAAGTATTTACATCGTATGAAATAAGGCTAAGTAGACATACTAAATACTGCAACAACAACAAAATATGACATAGAGGAGGAATTTTTTTTGTCACAATCATTTTATAATGAGTCATCTGACGCATCACTCAACCAACAACAAAGCCTAAATCATGGTGGACACGAAGTAATGGACATGCATGAAACAATTGGTGAAATCATTGCAGGACTAAATCAATGCATTATTTTACGTCCACACGTAAAAGATCAAGAGCTACTAAGCATTTTGGATCGCCAATATAATTTCACCCTAGGTATGTACAACACGATTGTTGAATCCTTTAAAACAGGACACGATCCTTCTGTTCCAACAGGGCGCTATCAAATGGAAACGGGAAATGATTTTAAATATGGCCTAACACCCTCACAACCGAAAAAGCCAATGCAAAATGCAAATGAAATTAATGATGAAACGATTTCTGGCTTCTTACTTGGTGCACAAAAGGGTGCAGCAAAATGTATGACTGCTGCAGCAACAGAAACAACAAACCCTGTTGTTCGACGTGTTGTTGCTGATAGTATTCCCAACTGCATCGAGATGGCATACGAATTATCCATTTACCAAAATAAGCATGGCTACTATCAAGTACCTCAATACACACAACAAGATATGCGTACGATGCTTGATTCCTTTGCTACTACCACAAATCCCCTTCATTAAATACAAAAAAAGTGCAGTCCCCAAGGTGATGAAAAATCACAAGGGACTGCCTTCTTTGTATACATGAAACCACGTAACGTGATGTAAAATTAAAATTTATCGCAACACTTTTCTATTTTATCGCCCATCTTTTCTAATTTAACTGATAAAGTACAAAAAAACGAACGATCACCGTTCGTTTTTCCTTCTATAAATAATTAAAGAACTTTTCCTAAAAATGCTTTTGTTCGTTCATTTTGTGGATTGCCGAAAAGCGCTTCAGGTGTCCCTTCTTCTACAATAAAACCGCCGTCCATGAATACGACACGATCACCTACTTCGCGTGCAAAGCCCATTTCATGAGTCACTACGATCATTGTCATCCCTTCAGCTGCTAGATTCTTCATGACATCTAACACTTCCTTTACCATTTCTGGGTCAAGAGCTGACGTTGGTTCATCAAATAACATCGCTTTTGGCTTCATTGCTAGTGCACGGGCAATTGCAACACGTTGCTGTTGGCCACCTGAAAGCTGCTCAGGATAGTTGTACGCTTTGCTATCTAAACCCACTTTTTTCAAAAGCTCATGGCCAAGTGCCTCAGCTTCCACACGATTCAGATGACGAATTTGCATAGGAGCCATTGTCACATTATCAAGTACAGTCATATGCGGGAACAGATTAAATTGTTGGAACACCATACCAACTTCCGCACGAATTGCATTTATATTCGTTTTGGGATCATTAATTTTTACATTTTCTACATATATTGCACCATCTGTCACTTCCTCCAGCATATTGATGCAACGTAAGAAAGTACTTTTTCCCGACCCCGATGGCCCAATTACACATACAACCTGCTGCTCTTTTATTTCATAATCAATGCCCTTTAATACCTCTAGCTTCCCAAAATATTTGTGCAAGTTTTCAACTTTAATCATCGTGCTTCCCGCCCTTCTACTTTACGAGGGACATAACTATTACTGAAACGTTTCTCTATATATGCTACAACCTTTGTTACACCATACGTTAAGATTAAATATAACAATGCCGCGACAATATACGGCTCCCAGAAACGGAAACTTGCGCCAGCTACTACTTTACTTGCATATAAAATATCTGGTGCTGCAATAACCGTTACTAAAGATGAGTCTTTTAATAAAGCAATAAATTCATTTCCAAGTGGCGGAATCATCCGTCTGAAAGCTTGTGGTAAAATCACTTTACGCATTGCTTGATTGTGCGTTAAACCAAGAGAACGTGCGGCTTCCATTTGCCCCTTATCAATACTTTGAATGCCTGCACGGAATATTTCTGCATTATAGGCTGCACAGTTTAAAACCAGTGCGGTAATACCTGACACCATATATCCTAATGAATGCCCAAAAATCGTTGGAATCACCGCTAAGTGAATTAGCAAGATTTGTACAAGCATTGGTGTCCCACGGAATAAATCAACATAGAGCTTACATGGCCAGTAAATCCATTTTTTCTTTGATAATTTTCCCAACCCTAACAGTAAACCTAAAATAATCCCTCCGAAATAGCCACTTAACGTTAAAATGATTGTTACACCAATACCACGTATAAACATATCACGGTAGTTCCAGACTATGTCCCAGCGTAAGTCAAAGATGTCCATCTGAACCCCTACTTTCCCTTTCAATTTCTCCTTGATGAATTACCCTAAAAAATCAAATGAGCCACTAGCATAATTAGGCTAGCGGCATCCACTATTACTTAAAGTCCGTACCTGTAATTTCATTTAATTTACCATTGTCTTTAATTTTTTGCAGACCTTCATTTAATTTATTTAATAATTCGGTATTCCCCTTTTTCACCATGAAACCATAGTATTCTTTTTCAAATGCATCATCTTTAATTACTTTTAGTTTCGCCTTTGGATTTGCCTCCATGTATTCATATATAACCGCATTATCACCAATTGTTGCATCTACGTTGCCATTTAACATTTCTTGAATGGCAACTGGTTGGCTTTCAAACGCCATAATATTTGTACTTGCATCACCTTGTAATTTTTTCGCAGCCATATGACCAGTTGCATTAATTTGTACCGAAATCTTTTTATCTTTTAATTCAGCTAATGATTTTATGTTCGAATCCTCTTTTACTACGATTAATAACTGAGATTCATAATATGGCTCTGTAAAATCAAATGATTCTTTACGCTCTTCGTTAATGGTAATACCTGATGCACCGATATCTGTTTCACTATTTTTAATTGTCTGGAATACTGGTTCCCAACCGATATTTTGCCATTCTACTTCAAAGTCCATTTCATCAGCGATTGCTTGCAAAACATCTACATCAATCCCCACAATGTTTCCTTTATCATCTACTGATTCAAAGGGTGCAAAGGTAGCCTCTGTCCCTACTTTATAAACCTGTTTCTTGGCTCCATCATTCTCCGAAGTGCCACCATCACTTGAAGATGTATTTTCTTTCGTGCCGCAGCCTGCTAGGACTAGTGTAAACGCTGCAACAATCATTAATAACGTCCATATACGTTTTTTCATAGTTGTTCCCCCTAATGTAAGTAAATAATATTCCAAACACTTCAATTCTATCAATTCAGAAATGTTAGACTATTAGGTCAATTATAGTAATAATAGAGTCCATATACAATACTATATTGCATAAAAGTAATAGTAATTTCATAATAATAAATTCAATATCCATTATTTAGATAAATAATGCATAACTTAGCGATTAAACAACATTAAATGTATACTAATACATTGTTGATATAATATTTATCCAAAAATAAGATAATTTTGGGCACAAAAAAAAGAATCCCCCTCAGAAAAGGATTCTTTTTTTGGACTAGCGTGCTAGCCTCACGTTCAGTTATGTTCACTAAATAATTTGGAGTTGTTGCTTTTTTGAAGGTTTGAAAGGAATAAATACGGGAATAATGCCAAATAGGCTGTATTCCCACTATGTTCCTCTCGTTCTCCGCTAAGCAGGCTGCTAAGCTACTTATTAGAGAGTCGAGCTATAAAAATATATCAATTTCTCAGTAAAATGGCGCCCTCGGAGGGAATCGAACCCCCAGTGCAAGAACCGGAATCTTACGTGTTATCCATTACACCACGAGGGCAATTGAACATAAAAAAAAAGTACTTACTCTAGGCTTTACGGTAAAGCATCATGTAGATATAACCCTCATTTTTGAAGCATACCTGCAAAATAGTGTACTGTACTTTAACTTGCGACCTTTCTATTATACAAACGTATTGCTCACAATTCAACTATAGAATGCAAATGTTTTAAATTTTTTTTTGTAGATTTAATTTCTTATTATCAGTGTTAATATTTGACCTTCCCTGACTATAATGTGTATGATAAGGTTACAGCTGAAATTCAATGAGTGATTTCAGTAAGAGTATTCGAATTTAGCTTTTAAAGGAGGATTTAACATGAATTTAATTCCTACAGTTATTGAACAAACAAGCCGTGGTGAGCGTGCATATGACATTTATTCACGACTACTAAAAGACCGTATTATCCTATTAGGAAGTGCGATTGATGACAACGTTGCTAACTCAATTGTTGCGCAGCTGCTATTTTTAGAAGCAGAAGATCCAGAAAAAGATATTTCTCTTTACATTAACTCACCTGGTGGTTCTATCACAGCAGGTATGGCGATCTATGATACAATGCAATTTATCAAGCCGAAAGTACAAACAATTTGTATCGGTATGGCTGCATCAATGGGAGCATTCCTTCTAGCTGCTGGTGAGCCTGGTAAACGCTGTGCATTACCAAATGCAGAAGTAATGATTCACCAACCTCTTGGTGGTGCACAAGGGCAAGCGACTGAAATTGAAATTGCTGCAAAACGTATTTTATTCCTACGTGAAAAATTAAACGGTATTTTATCGGAACGTACTGGCCAGCCTCTTGAAGTCATTTCAAGAGATACTGATCGTGACAACTTCATGACAGCTGAACGTGCCAAAGAATATGGCTTAATCGATCATATCTTTGAACGTAGCGACCGTAAATAATAAAATATCCTCTAATAGAGGATCAGATTAAAGACAACAGGTTTCGGAAATCCCGAAACCTGTTTTTTTGAAGTTAAACCAGGGTCTCTTCGAAGACTCCTGCGGTAGAACGAGCCAGCTAGCCCCGCACGAAAGATAGATGTCAGGACTTACTTCCAAAGAAAAAGACTGAAATCAAACTCGATAAAGAAAGTTTGATTTCAGTCTGAAACATCTGGATCATTTTGATTCAGATGTTTTTTTGATTAGGCGCTTTTAACCACAGATTGCATACACGCCATTTTTTAACTTAATCTTCTTTTTCAATAAGTGCCGCTAATGATGTAACCGCTTGCTCCGAATCGCTACCTTCGCTACTTAATACAACTTTTGTACCTTTTGCTATGGCTAAACTCATGACACCCATAATAGATTTGGCATTTACTTTTTTCTCATCTTTTTCAAGAAAAACATCAGCGCTAAAGCGATTTGCTTCTTGCACAAATAGCGCTGCTTGTCTAGCTTGTAGTCCTAATTTTAACTTTACTTGGACTGTTCTCTCAGTCATTCGCAAAACTCCCCTTCACTACCGTTCATCTTATTAGTTTAATCTTACCTCACTTAATGGTAAAAGAACAATAAGCGATTGCGCATTACTTTCATACCTTTTATATATGAAAGTTAACCGCCTATTTTTTCTCCTCGTCTTAATGCTTCTGCTATTTCATCAATTTTTCGTAGGCGATGATTGACACCAGACTTACTAACAGTGCCACTTGATACCATCTCACCCAGTTCTTTTAATGTGACATCCTGATATTCAACACGTAGGCGTGCAATTTCTCTAAGCTTTTCTGGCAACTGATCTAAACCAATTGAATTTTCAATTAAGCGAATATTTTCTACCTGTCGTAGCGCCGCCCCTATTGTCTTATTCAAATTCGCCGTTTCACAGTTCACAATACGATTGACACTATTCCGCATGTCGCGCAAGATACGAACGTCTTCAAATTTCATCATCGCTTGATGTGCACCAACAATATTAAGAAAATCAGAAATTTTTTCAGCTTCTTTTAAGTATGTGACAAAGCCTTTTTTTCGCTCAATTGTTTTCGCATTTAATTCAAATTCATTCATTAAATCCATAAGTGCCTCACCGTGCTCTTTATACAAAGAATATACTTCTAAGTGATAGGCTGACGTTTCCGGATTGTTTACCGAGCCACCTGCTAAAAAAGCGCCTCGTAAATAAGCTCTTTTTTGACCGCTCTTTTTAATAAGCTCTCTAGAAATCGTATGATTGAATTGAAAATCATCAGAAATAATCGCCAAATCAATTAGTAGCTCACGCGCACCATCTCGCACACGGCAAATATAAACGTTATTTTTTTTCAAACGCATTTTCTTCCTGACAAGAAGCTCAACATTATATGAATATAACTTCTTCATAATCGTATAAAGCCTTCTTGCGATGGCAGCATTTTCAGTTTGCACGTCTAAGCTAAGCTGCTTGTTAGCGAAAGATAATGAACCATTCATTCGAATTAAGGCAGATACTTCCGCTTTCATACAATGATCGTCCGCTTCTACTTGAGTTAACTCTTTTTTTGTTTCAGAAGCAAAAGACATGTCACGCCCCCCCTTTCAACCTTTATTTCTATGTATATGTTCATCTTACCATATACAACAAGCATTCTTTATGATTCTATTATAGGTTCACTTCTTTACGTTTATAGATATTGGCATAATCTACAAGCCATTCAGCACAATTAGCAGCATTATGACGAACCGTTCCATCCGGTCGAATTGTGGCAATATCTCGTTTAATAACCTCTAAACCCATACTTTCAAGCTTCGCAACATCAAATGTTACTGGCTCAGCACATTCTTCCTTATAAAGCTCCTTTACAGGATGAGGTAATTTTTCGTCATTCACTAAAATAGAATCGATAAAGGAATCCCCAACATGTTTATAGATAGCTTGAACATGATCGCCTGCTGTATAAGAAATAGTTTCACCTTTTTGTGTCATTAAATTACAAACATATATTTTACGCCCCTTGGCCTTTACAACAGCTTCTCCAATTCCTTTCACAAGCAAATTTGGAATAATACTTGTATATAAGCTGCCTGGACCAATTAAAATATAGTCTGCCCGATTTATAGCACGGATTGCTTCTGGTAACGGTTGCACATTGTCTGGTACTAAAAAAACTCGATTAACGCGACTTTTAGCTAATGGAATTTTAGACTCACCCTCTATAATTGAGCCGTCCTCTAGCTCTGCATGTAATGAAATTTTCTTATTAGCCGCTGGAATCACACGACCATGTACTTTTAATACCTTCCCCATTTCGCTAATTGCATGATTAAAATCTCCAGTTATATCTGTCAAAGCTGTTAACATTAAATTACCTAACGAGTGTCCACTTAAATCCTCTGATGCTGAAAAACGGTATTGAAACATTTGCTCTACAAGTGGCTCTACATCCGATAAAGCAGCAATTACGTTGCGGACATCCCCAGGAGGGGGAATATCATAATCATCCCGTAAACGCCCTGAAGAGCCTCCATCATCTGCTACTGTGACAATAGCAGTGATATCAAACGGATGATGCTTTAAGCCACGGAGCAACGTAGAAAGCCCCGTCCCGCCACCTATAACAACAAGCCTGGTTTGCTTTTTTCCCATTCACTCAATCCTTTCTTCGATTGATGTCACGGTGCGTAATAACAGCATTTTCTTTTTTGGTTAAATATTCACCAAAATATTCTGCTAATGTCACCGATCGATGCTGTCCCCCTGTACAACCAAAAGCAATAACAAGTTGCGATTTCCCCTCTAGTTTATAGAGTGGAATCATAAATTCAAACAAATCAGTTAGTTTTTGAATAAGTATTTGTGTATCCGCTAAAGCAAGTACATAGGAAGAAACTTCTGTTTGTAAACCTGTTTTAGGGCGTAATTCTTCTATATAATAAGGATTTTTTAAAAATCGGACATCGAAAACTAAATCCGCATCGATTGGCATACCGTGCTTAAATCCAAAGGACATAATATTTACAGAAAAAATATTGTCTGCATCACTTGCAAATTCTTTGACAATTTTTTCTCGTAACTGTCTAGGTTTCATGTTCGATGTATCATAAACGAATTTAGCACGACTTTTTACCTCAGACAATAATTCCCGTTCTTGTTTTATGCCGTCTAATGGTAAACCTGTTACAGCTAATGGATGCGCACGTCTCGTTTCTTTATAGCGTCTAACGAGGGTTCCGTCATCCGCATCTAAAAATAAAATGCGCACAACAATACCGCCTTCTTTTAGTATATGGTCAAGTGCGCCTATAAGAGAATCAAAAAAGTCGCCGCCACGCATATCCATGACAGCTGCAATACGTGTAAAATTTTTACCTGAATCTTTAAGCAAGGTTAAAAAAGTTGTAAGTAATGCTGGTGGTAAATTATCAATACAGTAATACCCTAAATCCTCAAAGCTTTGAATAGCTACTGTTTTTCCAGCTCCAGACATTCCTGTAATAATGACCAATTCATGCGTACATTGTTGGCTCTCAACCACCACTGTCATGCAACTCCTTTATTGTTCTAATGATATTTGTATTTTCTCATGAAGTAATTCAAAGTTCGACGTATATTCAAACGTACCATACTGAACACCCGATTGTGAAACAGCAAATTGTAAATTTGTTCGATCGCCCTCAGCCATTGGCAGATGCTTCAAATCCTCAACTGGGTGCCATGCAAGCTTACCTTCTCTCGTTTCTTCAAATGGTACACCCTCTATATCTTTCGCAACAAAGGTGTAAAGCATCCATTCGTCAACCATGACGTTATTATCTTTTATGACCATTGTATACACACCCTTTAAATGTGCATTTACTGGTGTTACATTTGTTTCTTCTTGAAACTCACGTACAGCGGCTTCATATATCGACTCACCGCTCTCCATTTTCCCTCCTGGTGCTACATACCAGCCACGTCTTGGCTTTTGAAGTAACAATACTTGGCCGTCTTTTATGGCAATTAAATTCGCAATTCTTTGCATAGACACACCTCTAATCTCTTTTGCATTCTACCTCTTATTATAACAAGACCTGTCAGCGTTTGTCCTGATTTCACATCTATGTGCTTCTTTCACTAGTAAATGCAGTTTGTGCCTTTGCCACTGACTTTATCGTCTTTCATGACAACATTATTGTCTGCTATGACACTAGTGTATGTGCAAAATTTATTCCCTATTGCTATAACATCATGGAAATAACAAACAGCGTCAATCTGGTGAAAAAGTACATCCTACATGCCCTTTAGCTGCAAGCATGTAGGGCTCAATAGTCAAATCAAGCATGTGATGCATAGACATCAAAAAAATAGGTTGCCACCACCTAATTTAGGCGGAAACAACCTACTAAACAAAATAAAAGGGGGATTGCTAATTACACTTTGTATAATACACCTTTTATATGTCATTCAAGTTACAGCAATATTAAAACCTTATTAAAAATTGTATTTTTTTCCGGCATTAACCGGAAATGTAATTATGCTTTAATTTTTTCTAGTAATTCTTCCACGTAATGCTGGACGGCTTGTGCTGCAATACTGCCATCACCTGTAGCTGTTACAATTTGTCGAAGTGATTTTTCTCGTACATCACCCGCTGCGAAAATACCTGGTACACTTGTTTCCATATTATCATTTGTTACAATGTAACCTGCATCGTTTAAAATGCCTAGTGCTCCAAAAGGTTTTGTTAGTGGTAGCATCCCAATGTAAATAAATACCCCATCTGCAGCAAATTCCGATTCAGTACCCTCGACAGTTGATTGCAATGTTACGCTTCCTACTTTACCGTCAGCTTCATTAATTTCTTTGACCGTTGCATTCCAAATGAAATCAATTTTGTCGTTCGCAAAAGCACGATCTTGCAGAATTTTTTGTGCACGTAGTTTATCACGACGGTGTACAATTGTTACCTTATCAGCAAAACGTGTTAAGTATACACCCTCTTCAACTGCTGAATCTCCGCCACCTACGACAACAAGATTTTTTTGTTTAAAGAACGCCCCATCACATACTGCACAATAACTAACACCACGACCACCAAGCTCTTTTTCACCTGGAACGCCCATTTTTTTATATTCTGCGCCTGTAGAAAGAATAATTGCACGTGTTTTATATTCTTTAGCACCTGATTTAATGGTTTTGTATTCTTCACCGTCGATGATTTCTGTTACATCACCATAAGCATACTCAGCACCAAACTTCTTCGCATGCTCAAACATTTTTGTAGATAGCTCAGGGCCTAAAATTGTATCAAAGCCTGGATAGTTTTCTACTTCTTCGGTATTTGCCATTTGACCGCCTGGAATACCACGTTCAATCATTAACGTCGAAAGATTCGCACGTGATGTATATACTGCAGCAGTCATCCCAGCAGGACCTGCACCAATAATGACAACATCATAAATTTTTTCTTCTGACATAAATACTTCCCCCTAAACTTTTATTGCTTTTTTCTCGTACTCACAGGTGCTACGACTTTCACTTAGAATTGCAGGATAAGTCATAAATCAAGCACCCGTAGTACCTGAGTGGTTCATCGAATAATCAGTGAGGATGAAGAAAAACCCTACCGATTAAAGCTTCACTTTATAATAATGTTAGTATGTTCATCGTATGTGAAAGTATAAAGTTATTCAACTATGTTGCTCACAGTCTAATTATGACTGTTTGGTAAAAACAGCAAAATGTCATCAATGTATTTCGATAATGTTGATACAGATATTCCATATTGCGCAGCAATGTCCTTTTTCGTCACCTTTAACATGCGAGATGAGCGGAATAAATAATCATTTGCTCCAGCAATCGCCGCTGGGTTCGTAAAGCGATAATTTTGCGTAAGTGCTTGTTCACATAGTACAAACCACATTTGAAACATTGGCGTGACAACAGATGTGAGCTTTCCATACTGCTCTAGTAGGATCTCCGGTACCTTTACTGCACGTAAAAAGCTTGCCTCCACTTTGTTTTTCTCATCAAATTGATGGCCTAGTGCATAGGCCAAAAACAGTTTTTCAAACGCATTATATTGCTCAACATCAATCCATTTTGGATGAGCTATAATCTCTTGTTTATGCGCTGTACGGCTTAATAAAAATAAGCCAAAAATTCGGTCGCTTGCATAACTACTATCGAGCTTCTCCACAATAAATTCGCGATCGTGTTCTAATGCATCAAGCTCAAAGATGTTTTCCTGCTGACGCCAAGGCTCAAAGCCCTCTTTTTCTGGATCTTGTTCTAGCAACAGTGCCCAAGCACTTTTTGAAATATCTTCATGCCCCGAAAAATAAGCCGCATGTGATAACCAGAAATAGAATCCCGCATCCCCCAAATAACCACGTTTTTGCATACTACGCAGCCATTTAAAGGCTAATTCATATTGTCCGATAAGCGCTAACGTTGCGCCTAGTTTATAACGATGCTCCCAAGCATATGGCTGAATTTTCACAAGCACCTCTAAAAGTGCCTTTAATTCCTCATCGTTTTTTTCATAGTACGCGATGACAGTTAAATTACATAATGCATGTAAATTCCCCTTATTATCACGCAATACTGTATTCAATAATGCTTTTGCTTGCTCAGCCTCTCCAACATAAAAATAAGCCAATGCTAAATTGTTATAAGCCGACCAAAATTCAGGTCTATCTTCAATTAAAACTTCCAAAATGCTAATAGCTTCAGGGAAATCGCCCTTTTCCATGCAACGTCGTGCCTGTTCTTGACGATATAAATCCTCCCCTGAACCTTCTTGCTCTTCAAAATCATCCTGCTCAAAAGCGACAAAATCCAAAATTTCAGCCGCTTCATCTGCATAGGCACCCTCTGGCTCCATTTGCAAATATTGCTGTGCAAATCGTTTCGCATCCTGAATCATTCCGACGCATCCAGACACCTCAGCCATATAAAAAATTATCTCTGGCTCATCTGGGTCTATTTGATAGGCACGACGAAGTAGATCATACGCTTCCTCAAAACGTTGACCGTCCAGCTCTACAATCGCTAGTTGCATTAAAATCATCGGATCATCTGGGCTTAAATCCACAGCACGTTGTAGATATTTATACGCTTTATTCATTTGCCCACTATTCATCGCTTGAATTGATTTTTTATAATAATAGTCGCCTGTTGGAATGAACGATACGACATTCGTTTGACTTTCTTTTTGACGTTTCTTTTCCAAAATATTTCCTCCGAAACAAGAAATAAGGAACGCATCACACGTTCCTTTTACAGTAACTTTCATTATACCATACTATAAGCGATATGCTGTTATTTCTCCTCGTGACGTTTTTCCAACACATGTAATACGTCAAAAACATTTACTTTCTGTTCTTGTAACAATACTAATAAATGATAGATTAAATCTGCCGCTTCCCATTTAACTTCCTCTGCATCCCGGTTTTTCGCACCGATGACAACTTCTGTAGCTTCTTCACCAACTTTTTTACAAATTTTATCGATGCCTTTATCAAATAAATATGTAGTATACGCACCATCTGGCATTTCTTGTTCACGTTTTTCAATGATTTTCATAAGCTCTGGAATAATACCGACTGAGCCAACTTTCGCATTTTCTTGAAGAATTTCTGTAAAGCAAGAAGTCGTACCGTTATGGCAAGCAGGTCCTGCTGGAAGCACTTCAATGACTAGTGCATCGCCGTCACAATCCGCTTTAATGGATACGACCTTTTGGGTATGACTACTTGTAGCACCTTTATGCCAAAGTTCTTGACGTGAACGTGAGTAGAACCAAGTTTCACCAGATTCAATTGTTTTATCCAAGGATTCTTTGTTCATGTATGCTACGGTTAATACTTCCTTTGTATTGGCGTCTTGAACTACTGCCGTAACAAGACCTATATCGTCAAATTTAATGTTGTCAATCATCTTACTGCCACTCCTTTTTCACGTAAGTACTCTTTTACTTGCGCTACACTCGTTTCTTTATAGTGGAAGATGGATGCCGCAAGTGCTGCATCTGCATCAACGTCTGCTGTTAATACTTCGTAAAAATGTTCGGCATTCCCTGCACCGCCACTAGCAATTACAGGCACTGTCACAGCCTCTCGTACCACTTTTGTTAATGCCAAATCAAAACCAGACTTCTCACCGTCTTGATTCATACTTGTTAATAAAATCTCACCAGCACCTAAACGCACAGCTTCCTTTGCCCACTCAGTTACTTGCCAAGCTGTTTTATTGCGCCCACCATGTGTATAGACCATCCATGTGCCGTCTTCTTCACTATAGCGCGCATCAATTGCTACAACAATACATTGTGCTCCGAAGTAGTCAGAACCTTCTTTGATAAGCTCTGGACGTTCTAAAGCAGAGGTATTGACGGATACTTTATCAGCACCAGCTCGCAAGATTCGTTTCATATCATCTAGTGTACGAATACCACCACCGACCGTAAAGGGAATGGCAAGTGCCACTGCTGTTTGGCGCACCACATCTACCATAGTTTCACGCCCTTCATGGGATGCCGAAATATCAAGGAACACCAGCTCATCCGCCCCTTGCTCATCATAAAACTTCGCAAGCTCTACAGGGTCCCCTGCATCCCTTAATGACACGAACTGAACACCTTTGACAACACGCCCTTCTTTGACATCCAGACATGGAATAATACGCTTTGTTAGCACGTTGCCACCCCTTTTAACCATTGTTCTAATAAGTACACACCAAGTTCTCCCGACTTTTCAGGATGGAACTGCATTCCCGTAATAGCACCATTCGCGACAATGCCTGGTACCTTGATTCCTTGATAATCTGCATAAGCAACAAGCTCATTGGCATCCATGCCCGTTGCATAAAATGAATGGACGAAGTAGACATGCTTCGCCGGCACCTCGTCCTTTAGCCAAGCTGGGCGGTTAGCCATAACTAGTTCATTCCAACCCATGTGTGGCACACGGTATTGTTGCCCCTCGTGCACACCGCTAAAACGTTGAATACTCCCTTTAAAGAAACCTAAGCCTTTCGTTGATGAAACCTCATCACTGTCATCGAATAGTAATTGCATTCCTAAGCAAATGCCAAGCAATGGACGATTTTCTGCTTTCACCTTGTGTAAATAACTAGCTAAATTTGTGTCAGCCAGTCGCTTCATCGCATCAGGAAACGCACCAACTCCTGGTAATAAAAGAGCGTCAGCAGTATCAAGCTCATTTACATCCGCTGTGACATTGACGTCACATCCAAGACGCTTTAGAGCCTGTTCAACACTGAATAAGTTGCCCATCCCATAATCAATCACACCAATTTTCACGTTAACAGCCCCTTTGTTGACGGCACGCCTTTGACACGTGGATCAATCTCTACTGCCGCATCTATCGCACGTGCTAAGGCTTTGAAAATTGCTTCGATAATGTGATGTGTATTATGTCCATATGGTACGATGACATGGACATTCATACGTGCTTCTAGCGTGAATTTCCATAAAAACTCATGCACTAATTCTGTATCAAACGTGCCTACCTTCTCTTTTAGGTCTGGTACGCGGTATTCTAAATGGGGGCGATTTGAACAATCCACCACAACTTGCGCAAGGGCATCATCCATCGGAACAAAAGCACTCCCATAACGTTTAATGCCCTTTTTATCTCCTAACGCCTCACGAATTGCTTGGCCTAATACAATGCCTAAATCTTCTGTCGTATGATGATCGTCAATATATGTATCACCACTAGCTTGAATAGTGCCGTCAAAAAGACCATGCTTAATAAATAAATCAAGCATATGATCCATAAAGCCAACACCTGTTTTAATGTCTGCTTTTCCTTCGCCGTCTAAATCAATAGCCACAGAAATTTGCGTTTCATTTGTTTTACGTTCTACCATTGCATAGCGTTTCTTTTCTGTCATCGTGCTACTCCTTTTCCCATCCACGCGATTCTACTGCACGGGCATGGCCCTCTAAGCCTTCCATGCGTGCTAAGCGTGCAATTTTCGGTACATTTTCTGCCCACGTTTTTTCACTATAATAAACGATGCTCGATTTTTTCACGAAATCGTCAACATTTAAACCACTTGCAAAGCGTGCCGTACTATTGGTTGGTAACACATGATTTGTACCAGCAAAATAATCCCCAACCGGCTCCGAGCTATAACGTCCAATGAAAATCCCACCCGCATGACGTACTTGCTGTGCCACAGCTTCTGCATTTTTCGTGACAATTTCTAAATGTTCAGGTGCCAATGAGTTAATAGCATCAACAGCCTCTGCCATCGTTTCTGCAATATAAATCGCACCAAATTTTTCAATGGATGCTCGCGCTACTTCCTCACGCGGTAATAGGGCTAATTGCTTTTCCACTTCAATTGCAACCTTATGTGCAAGCTCTTCAGAAGTTGTGACTAAAATTGCACAGGCCAGTCTATCATGTTCTGCCTGCGATAACAGATCCGCTGCTACTTCATCTGCAAAGGCTGTGTCATCTGCAAGTACTGCAATTTCACTTGGTCCCGCAATCATATCAATTGCTACCTCCCCAAAAACTTCTCGTTTAGCAAGTGCTACAAAAATATTGCCTGGGCCTGTTATTTTATCGACTGCTGCAATCGTTTCTGTGCCGTATGCAAGTGCCGCTATTGCCTGTGCGCCACCTACTTTATATAGTTCCTCTATCCCTAAAATATGCGCAGCTGCAAGCACACCAACTGGTAATTTCCCATCTCGTCCTGCAGGTGATGTAATCACAATACGCTTTACACCTGCAACTTTCGCAGGAATAACATTCATTAACACCGATGATGGATAGGCTGCTGTCCCCCCTGGAACGTAGAGACCGACTGCATCCAGTGCTGTTATACGCTGTCCAAGCCAAGAGCCATCAGCTAAGTCTAAACGATAGCCTGTGCGCATTTGTTGTTCATGATAGAGGCGAATATTATCCGCTGCTTCCTTCAAATCAGCATATAATTGAGCATCAAGCGCATTGGCACCCGCTACAATGTCTTCTTTTGTGACACGTAACTCATCTGGTACAAAGCCATCCCACTTTTCTGTATAGGTACGTACAGCTGTATCGCCTTGTGCTCGAACATCTGCTAATACCTGCCGCACAACCTGTAACTGTTCTTCATTCCCGCCCTCAAGTGGACGTTTTAAAGAAATTCCTTTTGCTAGTTTGGTAATCTTCATTCACAAAGCCCCCTTTAATTGACGCATTGTTTTAAGCGTTTCACGAGGTCGATTATTCGATCGCCCTTCATGCGATAGCTTACTGGATTGGCGATTAAACGAGATGAAACTTCTGTAATATGTTCATACTCGACTAAGCCATTTTCTTTGAGCGTACGTCCTGTTGATACAATATCGACAATGCGATCAGCTAAACCAATCATTGGCGCCAATTCGATTGAGCCGTTTAATTCAATAATTTCGACTTGCTCCCCAATACCCTTATAATATTTCATCGCAATATTTGGATACTTCGTCGCAATTCTCGGTGCAATTTCGTTCATCGTTGTATGAGGTAAGCCTGCTGAAGCGATATAACATGCACTAATTTTCAAATCAAGCAATTCATGCACCACTCGCTGTTGCTCCAATAATACGTCTTTTCCCGCTATACCAATATCAGCTACACCATGCTCCACATAGACAGGAACATCCATTGGTTTTGCTAAAATAAAACGAATTTTCTCTTCAGGGATTTCAATCATTAATTTACGTGACATCTCTACTTCTTCCGGTAAATTAAAGCCTGCTTCAATAAGCATTTGGTATGCCTCTTCAAAAATACGCCCTTTCGGCATAGCAATTGTTAATTCATTCACCGTCATCTTCCCCCTGTCCAACAACGACTACCTTTGTAAAATGTGCTTGAAAGGCAGCTTTATCGCCTAGACTGCTTGCCAATTGTAAAGTTGTCTTCTTACCAGCCGCTCGTAAGGCTTGTACCTTTTCAAGAGCCGCTTCATAGTGTTCCTCCTCAAACAACACCACAAATGTCTCTTCCTTCTCAACGGTTTGTCCTGCTAACGTTTCTAGCAAACGGTCCACCCGGATACTAAATCCTGTAGCACCTACTTTTGAGCCAAATACTTCAAGTAAACCGTCATATCGACCACCGTTTCCAAGTGGGAAGCCACTGCCAGATGCAAATACCTCAAACAGCATTCCTGTGTAATAATTCATATGGCTTGAAAGTGTAAAATCAAACGCTACATAATCAGCCAAATTCGCTACCTCGAGTAATTTTGCAAGTTGTTGCATATATTCTAGTGCATCATTTTTACGTACATACTTTTCAATATCTTTAATTTCATTAACAGTCATTGCTTCCTCAATAAATTGCAGCAACGCGTCAGATTTTGTTTTTGGTAAATCAAATGATTCCACAGCTTCCTCAAAGCCTACATAGTTGCGTTGCACAAGTAATGTGCGTAAAGTATTTTCTTGCTCAATGCTTTCTGTATAGTCCTGTAAAATACAATTTAGTACACCTGCATGTCCAATTGTTACTTTGAAATCTTTTAATCCAAATTGCTTCAATAGCTCCATTGCCGTCACAATGACCTCAACATCTGCAAATACTGAGTTATCACCAATTAGCTCAATACCCATTTGATCAAATTCTGCTGGTCGGCCGCCTTCTGTTTCTTGTGCACGAAAGACACTTGCAAAATAAGCTAAGCGTAGCGGAATCATCTCTTTTAATAATTTTGATGTAGCGACTCGAGCAATTGGTGTGGTCATATCTGGACGAAGTACTAACGTGTTGCCTTGGCTGTCTACTAACTTGAATAGATGTGCATCAGAAATTGCAGATGCTTTACCAACCGTATCAAAATATTCTACCGTCGGCGTTTTTATAAATTCATAGCCCCTTGAGCGTAAAAATTTTCGCCCTGTCTGTCTTACAGCTTCTACTTTTTCGTAAATCTGTGGAAATGTATCACGCATACCAAGTGGCTTTTCAAACATTTTAATCGATGACATTTTGACACTTCCTTACATTTCACTTTAATTCACTAGAGTGATAGAGAATTAGATTATGAAAGTATTTTAACTCATTCGCACTAATCAGTCAATGTAATCCCTTATCAATTCTCTAATAATTTAGACACTTATTATTCTGTTAATTATACACCTATTTATTTTAAGTAGAGCTTTATTCAGTGAGTTTTCCGACACGCAAAGCGTTCACGTGTACTCGTTGTTATCGTTATTCCTCTGACTATAGGGAAAAGAAAAACTCACGTTGCGTAGCTACACAACGTGAGTTTTATGTTACTTTTTAGGCGTACTCCATTCTACAACTTCCTTGCGTTTACGCTCTACCATCTGTTCTGCTGTAAATATAATTTGCATAGGATTACCGCCTGCTAGACATCCAGCTGGCACATCCTTATGTACAAGGGTTGCAGCTGAAACAATTGCTCCGTCACCTATCGTAACACCTGGTAATATTGTTGAATTGGCACCAATCATTACTTCATTGCCAATATGAACATCTCCTAAACGATATTCTTCAATTAAATATTCATGTGCCAGTATTGTCGTATTAAAACCAATAACTGAATTATTTCCGACATGTATGCGCTCAGGGAACATTGTATCCGGCATGACCATTAAAGCTAAAGATGTTTTATCACCAATATCCATTTTTAGAAAAGAACGATACAGCCAGTTCTTCATACGTAAAAACGGTGTGATGCGCCCAATTTGAATGACAATAAAGCACTTCATCACCTTCCAAAAGGACACCGTATCATAAATATTCCATAGCGAGTTCGCTCCTTCAACACGGTAACGTTCCGTTTTACGGGCCATCAGCTTACCCCTCTTTCACAATGTCAAATAAATCTGTCATATGTTGCAACATATATTCTGGCTTGAATTGCTGTAAATAATCCGCACCTTTTATCGACCAAGCGACACCAGCACATCTTACACCTGCATTATGTCCCGCCTCCACATCGTGAGAATTATCACCTATCATAATGGCGTCTTCTTTCGATACCCCAAGGCGTTCAAGAGCAAGTAATACGGGCTCAGGATCAGGCTTTACATTCTTTACATCATCCGTACCAATGCGTTCATCAAATAGATGGGATGCACCTAGTACTGAAAGTCCACGGTCAATCATATCATTACGTTTTGATGAGACAATTGCTAATTTAATGCCCATCGACTTTAACTGCTCTAAAGTTGATACTACATCTGGATATTCTGTCACAAGCTCATCATGATGCAGCACATTCCAAGCACGATATTTTGCAATCATTTCATCTTCTTCCCCAGGTGATATGTCACTAATTGTCTGTTTTAATGACGGGCCAATGAAATTTAGGCAATCTTTTGGCGAATATTGCCCAGGAAATCTTTCTTCTAAAATATACATGAATGTTTGTATGATTAAATCATTGGTATTGAGTAGAGTGCCATCAAAATCAAATAGCAATGCCTTTACAACCATGTGTTGCACCCCTTATTTATTCATCTAAATATTTCACAGTAGGTTTTACCTTCCAGCGTCGATAAAGTATCGCACCAAGACCCACTACAATGCCTATAATCGAGACAACTTGAGCCGAACGTAAATCTCCAACTAAATAGAGGCTATCTGTACGTAAGCCTTCGATATAAAAACGACCAATTGAATACCAAATCAAATAACTAAAGAAAATTTCTCCACGATTTAAATTCACTTTACGCAGTGCTAATAAAATTAATAAACCGATGAAATTCCAGACAGATTCATATAAAAACGTTGGATGTACGTAAGTACCTAATTCTTCGATGTACATTTGATTGATGATCCAATCAGGAAGCATCAGATTTTCTAAAAACCCACGTGTTACTGGACCACCGAACGCCTCTTGGTTCATAAAATTTCCCCAACGACCGATAATTTGTCCAATTAAAATACTTGGTGCCGCAATATCTGCCACTCGTAAAAAGCTTACTCCTTTTATACGTGTGAATATGTATGCTGTCGCAAACGCACCTAAAAGCGCACCATGAATAGCAATACCGCCATTCCAAATTTCAATAATCTTGCCGGGATTTTGTCCATAGTAGTCCCAACGCATTGATACATAGTAAATACGCGCGCATAGAATTGAAATGGGAACTGCCCACAATAATAGATCAGCTAGAAAATCCTCTGGCAGACCTCGTTTCACAGCCTCTCTTTGCCCTACAAAATACGCTAAAATAATGCCCGAAACTATTAATAAACCATACCAGCGAACAGCTATAGGTCCTAAATGAAAAGCAATCGGGTTTATATCTAATAGTAATAAGTCCATTTTATGCTCCTCTCATTATCTAGCTATCACACATGAAGAAAGCTAATCGTCTAACTCATCTGTAGATGAAATGACTTCATCTAATCGTCTTGAAAACTCCTCCGCTGCATTGACGCCCATTTTTTTCAGCCGGTAATTCATTGCAGCTACTTCAATAATGACGGAAACATTCCGTCCAGGCCTTACTGGAATCGTTAACTTCGTCAGCTCAGTATCAATTATTTTCATTTTTTCTTCTTCTAAACCTAAACGATCATATACCTTTTCTGGATCCCAGATTTCAAGCTCAATTATCAATGTAATACGCTTATAAGGTCGCACCGCACTTGCGCCAAAGAGTGTCATAATATCGATAATGCCAATACCCCTGATTTCAAGTAGATGCTCTAAAAGTGGCGGAGGGCTACCTATTAATAAATTTTCTGATTCTTGACGAATTTCTACGCAATCATCAGCGACTAATCGATGACCTTTTTTCACAAGTTCGAGTGCCGTTTCACTTTTCCCAACACCACTTTTTCCGATAATCAATACACCGATGCCATACACATCGACTAAAACACCATGCGCTGCAGTCATTGGTGCCAAGCGCCCTTCTAAATAATTTGTCAGCCTGCTCGAAAATTTAGTTGTGGTCATATGTGTTTTAAAAACTGGTACGTGCTTTTCATTGGATGCTTGAATAAGTTCCTCAGGCACCTCTAAGTCACGTGAGATAATAATTGCTGGCGTATCCTGAGAGCACAGCAAACGCATACGTTCGAGTTTAACATTTGCTGATAACATTTCGAAAAAGGAAAGTTCCGTTTTGCCAAGCAACTGTACTCGATTCGCTGGATAATGGGTAAAATATCCAGCCATCTCCAGTCCCGGTCTTGAAATATCGCTTGTGGCAATCGTTCTTCCGATTCCCTCCTCGCCGCCTAATAGCTCTAACTTAAATTTCTCCATTACGTCCCTTGTTAATACTACGACCAATGTTTGTAGCCTCCATTCAAACGACTTGAATATTGTTTTATTTTAGCATGTCTATGTATAAAAGAAATGATTTTGCACTTGATAATAGGTGAAGCTCTATGGAAATCTCTCTCATATTCTTTCAAATGAGCAATACTATAAACCTCACTAAAGTATATTCCTGTCTAAAACAAAAAACTAGCGGCTCTCCAGCTCCGCTAGTTTTCACTTTAACATTATTTTTGAGACGCTAACCATTTTGCTACAGCTTCGGCATCTTCACCTTTAACAACACCAGGAGGCATGTTACCTTGACCGTTATTAATAATATCTAAAATTTCTTCTTCTGATAAACGAGAGCCTACATCATTTAGAGCTGGTGTATTACCTTGACCTTTTAACTCCCCGCCGTGGCAAGAAATACATGATTTCATTGCGATTGCTTCACCATCTGGAGCAGTTGCACCTTCGTTGTTATTTGTTGCAGTTTTGTCTCCGCCACCACATGCAGCTAAGAAAATTGCAGAACCGAACACTAATGTTAACATTGCTTTCTTCATTAGTACCCCTCCTCATAATAATAGATAAACATCTTACCTCGATAGTATACCAAATTTATGCACGTTTGAAACCTTCTCCTAATACCTCATAAGCATCAGATACGATGACAAACGCTGATGGGTCAACGTTTTTGATGAGTTGTTTCAGCTTTGTGAATTCTGTTTGATAGACAACAACCATCAGTACTGGTCTTGCTTCCCCTGTATATCCACCAATGGCGGGTAATTTTGTTACCCCACGATTAATTTCAGCATAAATGGCATCACGGACTTCATCTTGTTTCGTCGTAATAATATAAACCATTTTAGATTGACTAAAGCCGAGTTGTATAATATCAATCGTTTTTGTTGTCACATACAATCCGATTAGGGCATACAAACCTTTCTCTAAGTCAAAAACAACTGCTGCACTAATAGCGATAACACCATCAATCAACAGTACACTGGTACCAAGCGTTATGCCGGTATATTTTGTAATAATCTGCGCTAGTAAATCAGTGCCACCAGTAGAAGCATTCCCCTTGAAGACAAGTCCTATTCCTAAACCGACAACAATTCCCCCAAAAAGTGCACCTAGTAAAGGATTGTCTGTCCATGGTTCCCAATTATTCGTTAACAATACGACAAATGGTAATGTCACTGTACCGACAAAGGATTTTACGCCAAATTTTTTACCAAGTAACACAACACCAGCTAAAAATAACGGAATATTAAACATATATTGTACAAGTCCTGGATTCCAGCCAAATAAACCATTCAAAATGGTACTGATTCCACTAACTCCTCCAGACGCCACTTGATTTGGTAATAAGAAAACATTAAAGCCTATTGCCACAACTACCGCACCAACAATAACATACACATACTCCAAAATACTTGCTCTTACATCCTGTGTTTGATTCATTTCCCCACGCCCACTTCAACTATCTGAATTTTTCTAAAGACGAGATGATTATAGCAAATAGGTTTCACGTTGAGAACTTCATCTTGATGAAGAGATAGTTAATTCAGCGAATTGTCAAGGTATAGTCCATTTATGAGAATTTTAGAGGCATTAACAAAAAAATAAGCTACCTGAAGTAACAGGTAACTTATTTTGTTTGTCCATATTCGTTGTGTTTTAAAATGAGGTTTCTGCCCATTCCAATGATTCATTATATAAAAATTCGATATTTGTCATATCAAGATTAAGTTGAGATGACAATTCTTCTAAGCGATTCCAATCTAATTTACCTAATGCCATACTAAACTCTAAGTATGGTGCCATCTCTGTTTGACCACCTAAAATAGTTTCTGTAATCTCTTCTGAGAAAGGTAATTGCTGTAAAATCATATTCATTGGTCGCTGTAATAAAGTATCAATTAACGAAAACATGCCAATCAGAAAGTATTCCGAGAAATTTTGCTTATAGGAAAGCTTTGCTAGTTTTTCACATACCTTCGCTCTGAATAGTGATGTTCGCATGATTTCTTTAAAAAGGTCTGAATCCGAATTGACATCAATTTCACGCATAGCCAGTAAATAAATCCATTTACGAAGATTCGCTAAACCGAGCAAGAGTATCGCTTGCTTAATAGAGCGTACTTTCGATTTTTGGCGTCTTTTAGAATTATTAATCATTTGCAATAATTTATACGTTAACGAAATATCACGCTCTATATTTTCAGCCAACAGTTCAATGTTTGGCTCCTCTTCTTTTAATAATGAGATAATATGAAAATACTGAATGGCATTCCCTGGTATATCTGTTGCTTTAATAATTTGGGGTTGCTCAAAGAAATAACCCTGAAATAATTCGTAGCCAGAATGCTTTGCCACTTCAAATTGGTCCCGCGTTTCAACTTTTTCAGCAAGCAGTTTAATATGAGGAAAATTTTCTTTTACCTTATTTTCAATTTGCATTCGTTCGAGTAAAGACGTCAATAAGAAATCAACTTTTATAAAATCAATATGTACGAAAAGTTCGTCATAGATTTGTACGTCATCATCTAAAATAAAATCATCTAAAGCAATTTTAAATCCGTATGATTTCAGTTCAACTACGCGGTTTACTAATTTCGGTGTGAGTGGTACATCCTCTAAAATCTCAATAACAACTTCCGAAGGATTTATAAATTCATTTATTGAACTCATAAGTAAATTCTCTGTAAAATTAACAAAGCAGGGCTTACCTTTCGTTACTTCGTCGATACCTATTGTTAAAAATGAGTTTACTAAAACGTCAACTGTTGCCGCATCGGAATCGACCATTGGAAATGAATTTATATTTTTACTTCGGTATAGCAATTCATATGCAACGACTTGTTCATGAAGATTAAAGATTGGCTGCCTTCCGATAAATACTTCCATTTCGTTGCCCCCCAATTCTCCATTTTCTAGTAATTATTATAGCATCTTTCGTTTCTATTCGCTTATTTTTTCAAAACTATAGTATTTTCCTCTTATAGTGCAATTAGTATATTCCTATATAAATGGAAATTTAACCCTTTTATAATTTCTTTAAATTGTGATGTTAACGTTGAAGTATAGGAAACAGCTACGGCACTACGGTGGAAGAACGTGTCAGTTAGACCCCGCACGAAGCGAGCGAAGGAGGACGCTAGAGGATTTGTCAGCGACAAGGGAGTTACTTTTTCGAACCTGATTATTCTCGCTTTCTATAGTGCAGAAAAAAGACTGTAAACAAACACAAGTTTGTCTACAGTCCGAAATACCTCAGAATCACTCCTGAGGCACCTTTTTATTTTGCACTAAATCTTGATTTAAACGCACCAATTACTGCTGGTATAACAGAAATAATAATAATTAAAATAAGGACTACTGAGAAATTATCTTTAATAATTGGAATATTACCAAAGAAATAACCTAGTAATGTACAGCTGAATACCCATAGTATCGCACCAAAAATATTATAAAATAAAAAATAGCTATAGTGCATTTTACTTGCCCCTGCAACAAAGGGTATAAACGTACGAATGAAAGGCATGAAACGTGCAATGACAATCGTTTTTCCACCATGTGTATTAAAGAATTTCTCTGCAGCTTCCATCCGTTCTTTTTTGATAATACGGCCGAGGAAGCTCTTTGGTGGAATAGATGTCCCCACTTTATGGCCAATATGATAGTTCATGGTATCTCCTAAAATAGCTGCCGCTAAAAATACAGGAATTAATATCCACAAATCAAACGCACCCATTGCCGCTGTTAATGTACCGCTGGCAAATAGTAATGAGTCTCCCGGTAAAAATGGAAAAATCACGACACCAGTTTCCACAAAAACTATGGCAAATAAAATGAGATAACTCCAATTACCAAAATCACGAATGATTTCTTCCAAATGCACATCGATATGCATAATAAAACTAATTAACTCTTGTACGAGTCCTATCATTTTTTGTATGCTCTCTTTCAGTTAAATTTTACTTAAAAACTTTGACGCTCCTATGCATCAAAGGGTTCCAGTCTATATACAGATGTTTAACCTATATTTGTGTTACTACTCCCCTCACTATATGACTTGCTCTTTTAAAGTATGTAGAAGTTTTGCACATGACTGATTTTATCATTACAGCCTTGCGTGCTCAACTAATTTAATAGCCACATTAGTTGTTAATTTTCACTTTATGTCTTTTACGACATAAAAAAAAAGAGCTGTCTTAAAGCTCTTTGTCAAATTTCTTTCTGGATTATACTATTAATTTTTTGTTGTGAAAAAGTTCACTGTCTTTTCGAGTTGGATTGGCAAGCCCCTCAGTTGCTAATGCAACTGTGAGGTCCTGCTTGACTGGCTGTCCCTCTACTCTATACTTTTTCTTTTAACGAGCGACGTAAAATTTTACCTGTTGTATTTTTCGGTAGTTCTTCCATAATTTCAATTACTTTCGGCACTTTGTATTTCACCATATGTTTTGTGCAATACGTTAAAATATCGTCTGACGTAGTTGCTGCTACTTCCTTAAGAACTACGTATGCATGAACGGCCTCACCAAAATTAGGATCTGGGAAACCGACAACTGCTGCCTCAACTATATTTTTATGTGTAAAAAGCACTTCCTCTACTTCTCTAGGATAAACATTATAGCCACCCACAATAATCATATCCTTTTTTCGATCAACGATATAGAAATAACCTTCTTCGTCAACTTTAGCTAGATCACCTGTGTATAGCCAGCCATCACGAATAGCCATAGCTGTTTCTTCAGGCATTTTGTAATATCCCTTCATCACATTTGGTCCACGAACAACTAGCTCTCCTACTTCGCCAACAGGTACCTCTTGTCCATTGGCATCAACCACTCTATTTTCAACGTTGTTAATGGATGTACCAATTGAACCTGCTTTACGATCACGATCTAAAGGGTTGAATGCCGTTACGGGTGAAGCTTCCGATAAGCCAAAACCTTCTGATACACGTACATTGAATTTCTCTTCGAAATTATGTAATAGTGCAACAGGTAGTGATGCGCCACCTGAAATTGCTAAACGTATTGACGAGAAATCTTCTGGATTGCCCTCAGGTAATTGATACAAGAAATTATACATCGTCGGTACTCCCGCAAAGACAGTTGCTTTATGTTGCTTCGCTAATTCGAATATTTCAGCCGGGCTAAAGCGTGGAACAAGTAATACCGTTGCACCACTAATTAATGGTGCATTTACAACAACTGTTAGTGCAAATACATGGAAAACTGGTAAAGTTGCAATGATACGGTCATTTGCTTGATAGCCTAGATAATCTGCTACATCACGAGCATTTGAGTAAATATTGCCGTGAGTTAACATCGCACCTTTTGGACTGCCCGTTGTACCTGATGTGTATAAAATAATAGCATTTTCATCATTCGCTACTTCTACTGGTTCTAATGAGCCTGAAGCAGTGGCAATTACTTGCGTAAATAAATGTGTTTTAGCTCGAGCTGCATCTGATAAAGAAGCTACCTTTTCCGCAGCATCTGCCGCAGTCTCACAAATAATAAATACCTCGACTTGAGGCAAGGCTTGTACACCCACTTCAACTAATGGAAGTAATGCATCGAGTGCAATGACAGCCTTTACATCACCATTATGCAAAATATATGATATTTCATCTGGCGTGTATATTGGATTCACTGGAATTGCGGTTGCACCTAAACGCAGTGTTGCATATAAAGCCATTAAATAATGTGGCGTATTGCCGAGTAAAAATGCCACATGATCCCCTTTTTGTACCCCTAAATCCTGTAACCCCTGTGCAAAGCGACTAACTGTGTTTTCAAACTCACCATAAGACGTACCTTTCCCCATAAAATGATACGCAACTTTTTCTGGTTGCTCTAACGCTTGCTGACGAACACATGAAACTAAATTCAATTACACCATCCCCTTATCGTATAAAATGAATCGTTATTCATTAATATTATATAAGAAATATATCTAAAAGACAATGAATCTTTTTATTCCATGTCGTAATTTGCGTTAAAAATATCATTTTTCTCTCTTTTAAGCATATTTTTAAGAACGTATATGTGAGATGTATCGCCAACGAATTAAATAAAAATAAATGACTTGTATTAATACAAAAAAACCAAATGCAAAGAAAACTTCCTTAACAATCGAAATATTGGCAATGTCCTTCAATATTCTCTGAACCATAAGAAAAGCAAAAGCACTATGCATCATTGCAACACCCCATGGCAAGAAAAATTGGGGAAACAAATGACGATTAACCAGTTTTTTCAGCTCTGTATCTGTTAGACCCATTCGTTTTAACACATCAAATTTTCGCTTTTCTCGTTCAAGAGAAGTATGCAATTTAAAGTACACAAAGCTACCCGCCGCGAGTAAAAATACCGTCGCCACTAACACACCTACCAAAGTAAATAATGAGTAAGTAGCTAGTATATAAGAATAATTTAATCCTGCATTTTCGAAATAGAATGGGCTATGTTTATCCTTCTTAATAAAATATTCGGTCGTCGCTAAATCATCAATGTCCTTGCCAATTTCCTTCGTTTCCATCCATTGGGGAATATAGAACGTAAAGAGATGATAGCTCGGTTGCACAACTTTTTCATCCGCAATAGGCTTAATCAGTCTTATAAAGTCCTCATCGCTAATGACAATAGAATTTACGCTTACAATAGAGCCAGGAAACACAATTTCAGGGTATACACTATCAATGATTAAAGGAATTGAATTCTCTTCTAGTACCGTATGGACCACTTTATTTTTAAGTTTTTTCAAGGAATCCTCCGAATAAGGAATGAAAACTGCTTCACCCGAAGCTAGATTAAGCATCGGATAACTAAATGAAGTGAGCAAAACGTTCATATCTGATTCTCGGAATACTTCGACCTCATTGTGTGTATATGAAGAGGTTTGCTTTATAACTACAAAGCGAGATAAATGATAAGACAGACCCTTGTCCTCCAATTGTAGTCGAAGAGAGTTAATATGCTTACCTTCATACTGATTGTCGACATCTCCCTTATAAATAAGCCCAAGAGGATTTAAACGGTCATACTGTGTCGTATACGAGGACATTGTGGCCAATACCCCAACAGATAAAAACGCCATTGTTGACACCATCGTTACGACAAAGAACATCTTCACATTATCCATCATAACGTGTGTCTGTTCTGCAAGTGACAAAAGGCGATAACGTTGCCAATGGAATTTCCGTTGGCCACGTGCTATATCTAAAAAGAATGGTACTGAGTCACTAAAAAAATAATATGTTCCAAAGGTTGCTGAGAATGGTATTAATAATGTTAAACCAATCATTGATGTGTGCGAAACTATGAATGCCAGTGCATAGGTCGATAAAATTAATGCTATCCCATATAGCGCGCGAACTTTTGAAAAAGTGGCAGTGCTATTTATATAAGCGTCTCCTTTTATTAGATCACGCAATTTTCTTTCTCGTGAAAAGTACACGCTAATAAAAGAAATGACCACAAAGGCACTTGTGAAGACGCCAATGGTCAGTAAAAACGGCTCCCAAGATACATAGAGCGGTAATTGCTCTAAATGCAAAATTTCTCGTACAATCATGAAAAAAAACTTTGAAAATGAAAAGCCGAAAATAATGCCAACGATTATCGAACCTACACCAATAATCATTGTCTCCAAAAAGATAAGCTTATTCATCTGGCGTTTTTCCATACCTAAGTGCAATAAAATCGCAAACTCTTGTGATCTTGCCTCTAAAAATGCACTCATGGAATAATATAAAAAGAATAACGTAAAGAGGACGAGTACAATTTCTGCACCTATCATCCCAATTAGTGATACTTCTCCTAAGATTCCTCGCTCAATATCTGGATGAAACATGAGCATTGAATAGATAAAAAATACGGCTACTGAAAAAAAGCTTGCCATAAAAAAGGCACCGTAAATACGGCTGTTCCGCACGACATTACGGTAAGCGAATTGTCGAAAGGTCACCTACTTGCCCTCCTCCTAGTAAGCTCAATACATTTAAAATTCGTTGGAAAAACATTTGACGGCGATCATCCTTATAAATTTCGTTGAAAAACTCTCCGTCCTTTATGAATAACACGCGATCACAATAACTTGCTGCAATTGGATCATGCGTCACCATGACAATCGTCGTTTGTCTCTCCTTATTTACCTTGGTTAAAAGTTCAAGTACATCACGTGAAGAGTTAGAATCTAGATTTCCCGTTGGCTCATCTGCTAAAATAAGGCTCGGATTGTGAATAAGTGCACGTCCAATCGCTGTTCTCTGCGCCTGCCCACCTGATATTTCATTCGGTCGTTTTTGCAAGAAGGAAGTTAAGTCAAGTTTTTCTACAATACTTGCAAGCCGCTCCTCCATGACCTCTAATGGTTGCTGATCAAGTGTTAACGGTAACACAATATTCTCTTCCACTGTCAGCATATGCAATAGATTAAAGTCCTGAAAAATAAATCCAAGCTGACGTCGCCTAAAAAAAGCAAGTTCGGTTGCATTCAACTTATGGGGATTCATCCCAGCTAAAATTATCTCTCCACTTGTTGGTTCATCAATCGTAGAGATAATATTTAGTAATGTGGTCTTTCCACTTCCAGATGGACCCATGACGGCCAAAAACTCACCGCTTTCTACTTCAAAGCTTAATTGATTGAGCGCACGATGAGTTACCTTCCCCTCATACACCTTTGTAACATCTTTTATTTGTAAAATAGGCATACCTTATTCACCTTATTTCTTGATTAATTCCATAGACTCCGGTAATTGCCATTGCAAAACAACTTCAAAGCCGATATGAAAATGCGGCTCCGTTCCTAAACTTGGCTTCTTGTCATCCGCCTCGATAAGACTAAAACAATGCGTTCCAACGACTATATCCCAGGCTTCAAATTCACCAGCAATGATGTCCCCACAAATTGTGTAGTGGCCACTGTACATCACTTGTTCTCCCTCTACAGGAAAAGCATTCATGCCACTTGGCTTATGTAAATCTAACCCAAGTACATGACAAAAATGCAGCACCTCTTCATCAAGTAAAAGACTCGCCTGACGAAAATTTTCACAATATAGGCAATCACAAACTTCTGTAACTTGCTCATACATAGCTGTTGTTTTTTCAACCTCAATATTTAAAATCCAATCTTCAATACGTACTTCTTTCATTCTTGCTCCCCCTTAATTCGTAAATGTGACTGTAATAACCGTTCCTTTTCCTATCTCGGACTTAATGTCTAACTCATGACCAAGCTTTTCGCATATTTCATTGGCTAAATATAAGCCCATACCTGTCGATTCCCCAGTCTTACGTCCGTTTTCACCAGTAAAAAAGGCCTTTGTCACACGAGAAAGATCGGAAGCAGGAATACCAATGCCCTCATCACAGATTGCTAACTGAATGTGTTCATCTTTTTTAATGGCAGAAATCACTATTTTTTTATTCGCTTCAAATGTATATTTCACCGCATTTGTTATGAATTGTCCGATTATAAAACGAAGCCATTTAGAATCGCTTGCTACGATGATGTCATCCTCAATATGAATTTCAGGAAAAACACGTTTCGTAATAAATAAACGTTTATTTTCATTAACAGTTGCAGTCACAATCGTTTTTAACGCTACCTGTTCTACTTGCATATCCTCTTCGAAATTTTCCAATCGGGCATTAACAAGCACCATATCTAACCCCCTGCGCAATCGATCAATTTCTTCTTGCACATTCTTTTTGTCAAGAGGGCGCTCATCTTGCAACAACATCTCAATGACAGAAATCGGTGTTTTCATTTGATGTACCCATTGGTTCATAAACTGATCGTGTCGCTTTTGGCTGGCATACAACGAATGCAGTTCATGTTGATACAGTCGATAGAGCTCACGCATATATTTTTCTGTTTGCCCAGCCTCTGGTGTTTTTGCATTTTTTTGAAGTACATCTTCCATCGTTTTAGGGAGCTGTGATATTTTCATCAAATAGCTTTGGCGCATTAAATAGCGAACAAATAAAAATGAGCACAACAACACCAAGCTAATACTGACTGAGTAAATAGCAGTATCGACATTCCGAAAGCCATCTAGCCAGTACAACACCATGATAAAACCGACTAATAAGAGCTGGAAGATGAAAAATGATGCATAATCTCGCAAAAATAATTTCCAGCTCATTACAGCTCACCAGCACTTAAAATAAAACGGTAGCCCGCACCACGAACTGTTTCTATCGTAGACGAAATCTGATAATCAGCTAACTTTTTACGTACTCGCGTCATATTTACATTCAATGTATTTTCATCTACAAATGCCTGATCATCCCAAAGCTCCTCCAGCAATTGCTCACGCGTCACTACTTTTGGTGCCTGTCCCATGAGAAGCTCTAGAATGATACACTCTTTCTTTTGCAGTGGAATTTCTAAATCATTTTTATGCAGCTCCATACGTTCTAAATGTAATACAAGCTGCCCCTGTTTTATCGTTCGTTCTTCTTGTCTCGCAGCATATTCACCATATGTACGGCGCAAGTGACTTCGGATTTTAGCCAATACAATTTCATAATTGAATGGCTTTGTAATAAAATCATCGCCCCCATTTTCAAGCGCAAAAATTTGGTCCATTTCGCCAGAGCGCGCCGAAATGAAAATGATTGGACATGTTGTATATTGACGCAACTGACGACACCAATAGTAGCCGTCATATGCTGGTAAATTTATATCAAGCAATACCATATGTGGATTAAAAGCTGTAAACTCATCAATGAGCCGATCGAAGTCTTGGATTGTTTCAACTTCGTATTGGTATTTTCTAAGCGTTTCCGCGAGCAATGATGCAATCTTTACATCATCCTCGACAATGAATATCCGATGCTTCTCCATATCTACACTCCTTTCTCTCTATCATATTGTACCAAAAAAAGGTTCGACGACATAATTGCCAACGAACCTTTTTTCTGTAACGACTGTTAAGCGACAGCCAGATATTTCTACTGGGGAGAAAATGTAATCTTGCCTCAAGTTTCTACACTGAAAGATGCTTGCTGTCAGCTGCAAAAGACTTTGCAACGAAAGTCTACAGCATCAGCTAAAATATTTTGGAGGTAAGGGCGTTAGTCAACTCCCCCGGCAGCTTTTCTTAATAGATTAACTGTAAAAACTCTTCTGTTGTGACACCACCGAAGTATTTTGGAATATCAATGTCTGCTAATGCTTCAGCAAGTGCAGTGCGGTCATAGTTTGTCCCAACTAAACGTTGTTCTACATCTTCCATATCACCTACACCGAAGAAATCACCAAAAATATGTGCTTCTTCTATAATGCCGTGATTGACTTCTAAGCGAATATCGATGCCCCCTGTTGGGAAACGATGTGTTTTTTGAATATTAAAGCGTGGAGACTTACCATAATTCCATTGCCATGTTTGATATCGTTCTGCTGAAAGTTTATGGATATTGGACCAATCTTCCTCTGTTAACTCATAATAGCGAATATTCTCTTCACCACCGAAGATGGATTTTAAGATTTCTAATCGGAATTCCTCAACTGTCATCTGTTCTTGTAAAAACTCAGAAATATTTGCTACACGTGAACGAATCGATTTAATGCCCTTTGATTCGATTTTATCTTTTTTAACTTTCAATGCCGAGACCACTGCGTCAATTTCTGTATCAAACATTAATGTACCATGACTAAACATACGGCCTTTTGTAGAAAACTGTGCGTTTCCAGATACTTTGCGTCCTTCCGCTAAAATATCATTACGACCTGATAATTCAGAATTAACACCTAATTTTGCAAGTGCGTCAACAACTGGCTGTGTGAATTTTTTATAATTCATAAAGCTATCGCCATCATCTTTTGTAATAAAGCTAAAATTCAAATTCCCAAGATCATGATACACAGCACCACCACCTGAAAGACGGCGTACCACAATAATGCCATTATCCTCCACATAATCTGTATTAATCTCTTCAATTGTATTTTGATTCTTACCAATAATGATGGAGGGCTGATTTATGTAGAATAACAGCACCGGCTCCTTCTCAATGTCCATTGTTTTTAATAAATACTCCTCAATAGCAAGGTTAATGCGTGGATCATGAATCCCTTTATTGTCAACGAAAATCATATCGCGTTTCCTCCTTCACAAAATATCCATATTTATTTTAACGTAAATTAGGCATTTTGTGTTGACGAAACGCATCTGTTATAATACACTAGGAAATATCAAAACAGTAATAGTACAGATGAACTTAAAGGAGGAGACCACAATGTTAGAAAACGTAGTTGAATTTTTCAAGAATTTACCTGCAAAGCAATGCACAGAATGCGGTGAAAAAATCGATGAACAAAGCGAATGCTACAGCAACACTTGTGAAAAATGTAACTGCCTATAAGCATTTGCCTATTCTGTGATCGTCATATACGTGCCCCACACGTAATAATAATGACACCTCTCATCATATTTTTTGATGAACCCTTAATTAAATCTCTTACACTTACAAAACAGCTGCTGATACGCTCATATCGGCTGCTGTTTTTTAGTTTTGCCTACCCCAGCCTCACTAAGTTGAGATATCTTTCCGCTTACCGGAGAGGTCACCACTAACACCTGAGTGTTAATCACGCTTTTACGAACGGTAATCGGACGCTCCTGAGCGATACTGGACCCCACCTGAATGGTAAGCTCCTCACTTCCCGAGCGCCCCTACACTCCACCTGAGCGGTAAGTACGATTACCCAATACGCCCCGTTACCCCATCCAAGACCCACAGCATCACCCCTCAGCCATAAAAAAAGCACTCACCATAGTTATGGTGAGTGCAAAAACGCTATTATTAATTCTCTTCCGCTACTTTTGAGTAACGTTTTGTGTGTAATAGCATGAAATAACCGAAAGTAATAGCTAAGAAGACAGCCATGTATCCAAATAACATACCATAGTTTTGCCATAAGTAAGACATATCACCAGTGGATATACTTGCTTTAAATGCTTGAACGGAGTAAGTCATTGGTAATAATTTATTGAATATTTGTAATGGCTCTGGAATCAATTCAAGTGGGAATGTACCAGCACTTGTTGTTAATTGTAAAATTAATACAACGATTGCCATGAATCGTCCTGGATCACCGAAAATGGAAACAAGCATTTGAATTAAACCTAGGTAAACAAAGCTTGTTAATAGAGCTGAGAGTACGAAATATCCTAAATTTTGCACTTCAAGACCTAAGCCCCATTTTACTATAGCAACAGTTAATAAAGATTGAATCAAACCAACTACTGCTAATACAGTCACTTTACTTGTAAACCATGATGCGCCGTTTTTCGGACGAATGGCTGGTTCAACAAGTGGGAATACAATTGAAATTAGTAATGCACCAACGAATAAACCAAGTGAGATAAAGTAAGGAGAGAATCCTGTACCATAGTTTGGTACATGGTTCACAGATTCTTTATCAACTTCTACTGGGCTACCGACCATATCATATGTGTCGTCATTAGCGTGTACCTCATTTGCTTTTTCACTTGCTTCGCCTAACTTACTTGATAATGTTGCTGTACCATCTGCAAGTTCAGTTGAGCCTTCTGCTAATGTCGAAGAACCATCTGCTAGCTCGCCAGATTTAGAAGCAAGCGTTGTTGTACCTTTGTTTAATGTTGTTGAGCCAGTTGCTAATTCATTTAAACCAGATGCCAATGTTTTCGATCCAGCTACTGCTGTATTTACACCAGCATTTAGTTCACCTAGTTTATTGGCAAGTGTTGCGTTACCAGCCTGTAAATTTTTTGCACCTTCAACTAATGCATTACTTTTTGCTGATAATGAATTGGCACCTGCTAAGACATCTGCTTGACCTGCAGCAATTTGTGTTGCGCCAGAATTTACTTGGTTTGCGCCGGCCTGTAATTTTTCTGTACCGCTTGCTAATGAATTTAAGCCGTTATGCACACTTGCACTTCCTGCTTGTAGCTCTGCAAGTGTTTGTTTTAATGCCGCAGCTTGCTCTTCTGGCATTGAAGCAATTGCACTTTGTAATTGAGCTGTTAAAGCAGTGAGACCTGCTTCTACTTTTGCAGAGCCAGTTGTTAACTGATTAGCTGCACCGTTTAATGTACCCGCACTCTCAGCAACAGAAGCTGTCCCAGCAATGATTTGTTGTTGCTTTTCATTTAATGTTGTAAGACCCGCTTCTACCTTAGCTACACCTTGTGTATATTGAGATAGGCCTTGTTCAAGATTTGTTGCACCTGTTGCTGCTTGTTGTGCACCTTTTTGTAGCTGCACTGTACCATCTTGTAATTTCACAAGACCAGTTGATAATTCAGTAGCCCCAGTTGCTGCTTGACCAGCACCTTTTGTTATTTTGTCTGTACCATTAGAAAGTTCGATTGTACTTGATGCTAGTTGCTCCAGATAGCCTTTTAAATCTTTGGCACCATTCGCTACTTTTTTCGCACCTTCATCTAACTTAACAGAACCATCAGCTGCTTCTGTAAAGCCATCACCTAATGTTGCAATGGAATCAAATAATTTTTCTGCATATGTAGCAGAAACTTGTGAATTTACTTCTGCACGTACACGATCCATTGCTGTTTCACCAATTTGTGCACCAAGGAAGTTTAAACCTTCATTAGGAATATAATTGATTACTAGTTTAGAAGGTTTGTCGTCTAATAATGTTGTTGCATGATCAGAAAAATTTGTTGGGATTTCAAGGATCATGTAATAGTCACGACCATTTAAACCCTTTTCTGCTTCTTCTTTTGATACTTCAATAAAGTTAAACTGCTCGCTATCGACAAGCTTATCGACTAAGCTATCCCCTAAATCTAACTTAACTCCATCCATTTCCGCACCAGTATCTTCATTAACTATCGCTACTGGTAAATTAGGTAAGCCTGCATATGGATCCCAAAACGCCCATAAAAACATTCCTGCATACATGACAGGGATGAATAATACAGCGATAATCGAAACAAGCATTTTTCTTGTTTTGAGGATTTTCAGCCATTCAGCTTTAATCATGTTTTTTCTCACTCCTATACATTTTGACCGAAAACGTCATTTGGTCAATTTCCTGCAAAAAAAATCTCAAACCTCACAGTTTGCAAAATTTGTAGATTCTTTCTTAAAGAATTAGTCCTCGAAAGATTGTTTCCTTAAAAAGATTCAGTATCTTTTCCTCTGGGATTTTGTCGTCATGTAACTCATGCCAGTCGACAATAAACGCCAAATACGCCTTTAACAACAGATAGCTTACCAATTCGGCATCACAATCTCGTATCTCACCTTTATCAATACGTCTTTGAATTAAAGCTGCTACGTATGATAATATTTCGGATTCGATGCGAATTAATACTTGTTTAACTGCTGGAGTGCGTAACTCCTTCTCTTCCTCTATTAACTTCGCAAATAAAAGATGTTTTTCACGGAACTGAAGCATTTTCATTAAAGCATTATGCGCATTGTCCATAAAGCTTACTGATGAATCCAACACCGCATCCGCTTCTGCCTTCATCTCTTGTACAAGTGACATAGCAATCTCTTGAAATAAAATCTCTTTATTCGCAAAGAATGTATAAATTGTTCCTTTACCGACATTGGCAATTTTCGCTACTTGCTCCATTGTTGTTGCTTTATAGCCAAACAACGTAAAGGATTTTGCAGCGGCTTCAAGAATTTCCTGCCTACGATCCATTTGTGACATCCTTTCCTGTTGGGTTATATACATCTTTTGTACACGGAAATTAAAATGACCAGAAAACCATTTCGGTCATCTGGTCATTATCATATTCCTATTTTAAAAATAATGCAAGCATTTAATGATGATTTTTTTCATTTTTTTCATCTTCACCTTGGTCTGCATCATTCGATGTACTTTTGCCATGTTCCATCATATTTGTATCTGTTTTTTCATCTTCTGGCAATATTTTTGTCATATCAGGTGTACCAGCAGTAATTTGTTGCTTCGGCATATTATGAATGCCATTAGCCGTTGTATGTGCAAACATATAATATACACTGTCATGGTCAAATGTTGTTGTTGCCTTGTAAACTCCATCTTTTTCTAAGGTCCCATCAATCATTTGCCCTTCATCACGCTTACCAGATTCCCAAACTTCAAATTCTACTACTGCATCATCAACATTTTCTCCGCCTTGTACAACATGAGCCGCCAATTCAATTGGTTCATTTATTGCGACTTCTTTAGGCGTTAAAATTTCAACTTCCAACATTTGAGGCATTTCTGGTTCCGGTAAAGCTGCTGGTTCTTTCTTGTCCCCACACCCTACTAGTAATGCCGGTACTGCTATTAATGCAAACAACCATTTCTTCATTTTCTATTCCTCCATTAATGGTATCGTAATGTTGACCTTTGTACCTTTTTCTACTTCACTTTCAATCTCTATTTTTCCATACAGTTGCTTTAATAACTGTTCGACAATTGACAAGCCAAGTCCACTGCCCCCGTCTGCTCGACTCCGTGCTTTGTTCACACGATAAAAACGCTCTGTGACATGAGATAAATCTGCCAGTGGAATGCCAATACCATAGTCCTTGATTGTGATGTGAGCAAATTCATTATTTTCAACTGCTGTAATTTCAACCTTCGACTGTTCATGCGAATAATTGATGGCATTTTCAATAATATTTATAAAAATTTGCTTGAGCTTTACTTCATCTGCTTTAACAATCAATGAATCATCCGCTGTAAGTTGTAGAGTAATATCTTTTTTTTGAGCTTGATGAATTAAAATTTGCTGTACTTCCCGTAAAGTTTCCGCAAGGGGAATTGGATATAGAGTAATTTCTTTTTGTTCATTTTCCATTCGTGCAAGCTGAAGAAGTTCATTGGTTAATCGTTCCATCCGGTTTGCTTCACGCACGATAAGCTGAATCGTTTCTTCTTTTTGTGCTTCTGCAATAATTCCTTTTTGCATTGCTTCACTATACCCTTTTACATAGCTAATGGGTGTACGTAATTCATGTGAAACCGTTGCTAAAAAAGTCTTTTGCATCTCATCTTCACGCTGGATCGCTTCTGCCATGTCATTAAAAGTGCTTGATAGTTTGCCAATCTCATCACTTGAATTAACCGGTACCCGTGTTTCATAATTACCGTACGACATCTGTTCGACAGCTGTTTGCAGTTCACTTAATGGACGCATGATATGTCGTAAGCCCTTATAGACAAAGAAGCTAATAACGATTAAAAAGAAAAAGGCGCTGACAAATAGTAGGATGACCTCTTGACTTGCCAGTTCACTAATTTTTGCTAGTGGAAAATAAATATAAATGATGCCCTCTAATCTGTTTTGATCTACTAAGGGTAAGACAACTGAAATAAGTTGGCGATCAAACCTTGGCTCATAACCAATCTTTTGTACATATTCGCCTGCTAATAATTGTTGACGTTCCTCTGCACCAATCAGTGTTTCATAGTCAATATCAAACGGTACACAAGCACTAAGCTCACGTGGATTCCGCACAGCAAAAATATTTAAATTGGAATAATCATTGTAATGTTCTACATCTGCAATAAATTCATCTGTTACCTTGCCACTTGAATACATCGTTTGTAGCTTAGTTCCTACTTCAATCATCGTACTTTCCGTATCTTCCACATAGAGTTGCTCGTACAAAAAGTCTGTTAGCACATACATAAATACAACCGTAATGATTAAAAATGCAAAAATTAATAACCAAATGCGTGTAGAAATCCTTTTCATTCGCCTGGATCAAAACGGTAGCCAACTCCCCAGACGGTTTGAATATGCCCCGCTGCTTCCTTTCCAAGCTTCAAGCGTAACGTTTTAATATGGGTGTCAACAGTCCGTGTTCCACCCACATAGTCAATATCCCAAATACGCTCAAGTAATTGTTCTCGTGAATACGCATTGCCTGGATTTTTCATAAATAAATGCAATAATTCAAATTCCTTTAATGTAAGGGGAATAACTTTACCATTTACCGATACTTTACGTGCAATTTCATCGAGCTTAATTAGCCCAAACATTACATATTTCTGTTGTAAATCTGTAATATTTGTCCCACTTCTTCGCAATACCGCATGTATTCGTGCTACCAACTCGTCATTTGTAAATGGCTTTACAATATAATCATCGCCACCAAGTGTAAGCCCTTTCACCTTATCCTCATTTGCATCTCGTGCCGTAAGGAAAATAACCGGAACATCGGACATCGCACGAATACTCTGACAAACAACAAAGCCATCCTCATGTGGCATCATTACATCAAGTAGTACCAAATCGATTTGTTCGCGCACTATAATATCATAAGCCTCTGTCCCACTCGCAGCTGTAAAGGTCTCAATTTTAGAATTACCCAGCATCATTTCAATCAAATTACGCATATCTTGCTCATCATCAACAATTAATACGGTAGTCACAATTTTTCCTCCCTCACTAACAATTGAAATGCGCCTTTCCCAACATCAACTGTTTTTTGAACTTGACCCTCTTTTATAAAATATAAAGTATGGTCGTCATAACCAGCGACAACAATGTAGTCATTAAACTGATTCACAACAAAAGGGTTTGCGCCAACCTCTTGGTGCCATTCCACATTTCCATGAAAATCGGTTACATATAATTCGTTGTGGCCATGACTAACAACTAATACATTGTCCTCTGTCTTTGTTAACCCGACTGGCATTAAAGGCATCTCAATTACCCCTCTCACTGCACCCGTCGTTAAATCATAGCGCTTCACTGAACTATTTGGCTTACTTCCTTCTCCATGTCCACCAATCCATAGCTCATTTGTTTCTTCAAGAATTGCTATACCATGTGATGATTTTTCAATTGGCCATTCTTGCTTTACCGATAAATCCTCGATTGCTAACACAGAAAGTTTCGTGTCTTTATAGTTGATTACATATAACTGGTCCTTATAGGAAGCCATCGACATCGGATAATTACCCAGCTGCTGTGATGCAAGCTCATTTCCTTCTTCATCAAAGCTTGTCACAGTATTCATTTTGCTATTCGCAATAAAAAATTGGTTAACATTTTTAGCATAATACACACTTGTTGTACCAATATTTACCTTTTTTGAATAGAGCTTTTTCCCGGTCGATAACGTATAGACATCTATTTTGTCTAGTTGATGACCATATAGTAACACACGATCATCTCCGAGTAGTAATGCTCCTGAATAGGCTTTGTCAAATGACCACGTTGCAATCACATTCCCATGTTCATCTATAAAATCTAGCGATGGCTCTTGTATATTTAGTGACGCAATAAAGTTCCGTTCGCGTTCAATTGGTTCAAAGGATTTCTCCGAACATCCCGCTAGCCATGCAATTTGCACTAAAGAAAAAATGAAGAACGACCATTTTTTCAACGTCATCACCTCTGTCCTATACTATACTTCACAATTGTGAAATCTGCGTGAAACTTGAAAGGTAAATTTATGACAAACATAACCAGCAAATTCTACAAATTTTTATATAGAACAGCATCAAATAAGCACATATCTAAGCAGAAAATCTAAATTCACATATACTACAAAGATTATTGCAAGGAGGAATCACAAAATGGTGACAATAAGTTTATGTATGATTGTAAAAAATGAGGAAGAGGTCATTGGTAGATGCCTTGAATCAGTAAAGGATTTAGTTGATGAAATTAATATAGTAGACACAGGCTCTACCGACAATACCAAGCAAGTTGTTGAACAGTTTACGGATCGTATTTTTGATTTTGAATGGATTCATCATTTTGCTGCTGCTCGAAATTTTTCATTTCAGCAAGCTACTAAGGAATTCATTCTTTGGTTAGATGCAGATGATGTTTTTACAGAAGAAGACCAAAAAAAATTCAAAACACTGAAAGACTCATTTCCCGCTGATAGTGATGCAATCTCTATGAACTATAATTTGAGTTTCGATGATGAAGGAAACGTTAATTCACTATTAAGAAGATATCGTTTAGTTAAAAGAGATAAACAATTTCAATGGATTGGTGCAGTACATGAATACTTAGAAGTGGGCGGAACATTGTATGACAGTGATGTGGCAGTAAGCCATTTACCCCTAAGCCATGATCACACTCGGAATATTAGTATCTATAAACAACTTGTTCAATCTGGAGAATCCCTCTCGCCACGTGATACTTTCTATTATGCCAACGAATTATTGGACCATGGTCATTATGAAGAGGCAATATTTTATTATGAGCAATTTCTGACATCTAAATTGGGGTGGATTGAAGATAATATTCGCGCCTGCTTTAAATTAGCAGATTGTTACTCTAATTTAAATGACAAAGAAAATAACCTGACTTCTATCTTGAGGAGTTTTGAATACGACATCCCGCGACCTGAAGCATGCTGTAGATTGGGCTTTCACTTTATGGAACAAGTAAAAAATTATGAGGCCATTTTTTGGTACGAACAAGCGCTTGTAATCATACAAAAACCGAATGCACCTTTTCAAGATAAATCCTTCACTACTTGGTTACCCCATTTACAACTATGTGTCCTCTATGATCGATTACAACAATACGAACTAGCGAATGCCCACAATGAATTGGCAAGAACGTTCTTACCTAATGACAAGAAAATTTTGTTTAACAAGAACTATTTTGAGCGTATTTTAAAAAAGGAAAGTTAGAAACCTTCTGCCTTCATTATAAATGCGAGTACCAACGTAAATTATGGATAGATGACTGTAGCTTAGCTAAGTCATCTTTTTTTTATTAGGTAGTATCAGAATGTCTGCTTTTTCCGCGTTTATGATGACACTTGATTTCCAAAACTTTTCCGGGCCATCTCTATTTCCCAAAATTTTCAATGATTTAATCAATTCATAAGAGGTTTACTATCAGTAAACCCCATCTCTCATAATCCCCCTTGTTTAAATATCTCAGTACATTTCTTTTAAAATTCTTTCAATAAAATGCCCTATCAATAATTTCCACGGTTCTCTTCGTCTTTCCCTGCTTTTTTGAAAAGTCAGTAAGTAAACACTAGACACATAAAATATATGGAAGTACCAATATCACTATTTGGTAGATATTTAGAGAAACAAGTAGTTAATAATCCCTTCCTTCTATCAACTATATGAATACGATACTTGAGAGAGGAGGTGAAATAATGAAATTCCAAGATTTTAATATAAATAAAATTTGTAACAATTGTAATTCTTATCCTTGTTGTTGTCATAATGGACCAGTTCAAAGATGCCCAGTTTGGCCAGTCAAACCGACTGGAATAACAGGACCCACTGGCAGTACAGGCTCTACTGGGGTGACTGGTGCTACTGGGGCTACAGGTCCTACTGGCGCTACTGGGGCCACTGGCGCTACAGGTCCTACTGGTATTACTGGTATTACTGGGGCTACTGGCGTTACAGGCTCTACTGGAGCTACTGGTGAAACGGGAACTACAGGTCCTACTGGCGCTACGGGTATTGCTGGGGTTACTGGCACTACTGGTTCTACTGGGGCTACAGGTCCTACTGGTATTACCGGGGCTACTGGTTCTACCGGTGCTACTGGTTCTACCGGTGCTACTGGGGCTACAGGTCCTACTGGTATTACTGGGGCTACTGGCGCTACAGGTCCTACTGGTATTACTGGTATTACTGGGGCTACAGGTCCTACTGGTATTACCGGGGCTACTGGCGCTACTGGTTCTACCGGTGCTACTGGGGCTACAGGTCCTACTGGTATTACTGGGGCTACTGGCGCTACAGGTCCTACTGGTATTACTGGGGCTACAGGTCCTACTGGTATTACTGGTATTACTGGTATTACTGGTATTACTGGGGCTACTGGCGTTACAGGCTCTACTGGCGTTACAGGCTCTACTGGCGTTACAGG
>NZ_JBMGUV010000029.1:0-75525 GCF_049058285.1 Lysinibacillus sp. UGB7 | reverse complement strand
AAATTTATAGGGGCATAGTTCAACGGTAGAATAGAGGTCTCCAAAACCTTTGGTGTGGGTTCGATTCCTACTGCCCCTGCCAATTAATTTTATGGCGGTTGTGGCGAAGTGGTTAACGCACCTGATTGTGGTTCAGGCATTCGTGGGTTCGATTCCCATCAGTCGCCCCATTTAATTTAAAATCAGAAAATATAGTAATATGGCGGTTGTGGCGAAGTGGTTAACGCACCTGATTGTGGTTCAGGCATTCGTGGGTTCGATTCCCATCAGTCGCCCCATTTATATACATTTAGTTTTTGGGGTATAGCCAAGCGGTAAGGCAACGGATTTTGATTCCGTCATGCCCTGGTTCGAATCCAGGTACCCCAGCCATTTATTGCGGAAGTAGTTCAGTGGTAGAACACCACCTTGCCAAGGTGGGGGTCGCGAGTTCGAACCTCGTCTTCCGCTCCATTTTTTTCTGGCGGCATAGCCAAGTGGTAAGGCACAGGTCTGCAACACCTTTACCACCGGTTCAAATCCGGTTGCCGCCTCCATACTATTTTTACTTATAATCGGATAATCCGATTTTTTTTATCTCTAAGGTATCATGCCGGTGTGGCGGAATTGGCAGACGCGCACGACTCAAAATCGTGTTCCTTTGGAGTGTCGGTTCGACCCCGACCACCGGTATCAATTAATCGTTAGTTTGACGGCGTTTCATGCGTAAGCATGAGGCGCCTTCTTGCGTTTATAGACGTACAATGTGCGACAAATTAGTCGTTAGCATGTCCGCTAGTAGACCGTTTTCCTTAAAAACTAAGGAAGGCGGTCTTTTTCTATGTCTAAGCGTAATAACGATTTGGTGGGACGCGAACTCGACATCGTGAGTCGTTCGGTATCAATGCAGGTGACGACGTTCGATGAAGCGTTAGCAGTGTTCATAAAAGATGCACAACGCAGAGGTTTACGAGAATTTACGATTACTTACTATCAACGTGAATTAAATCACTTTCGCACATTCTTGGTCAGCGCAGACCATTCGCTATTTATCCACGACGTACAGCGGAAGCACCTAGAGGAGTTAGTCGAGGATATGCAGGATAGAGGATTGCGGACAACTACTATTAACACGAAGCTACGTGCTATTAGAGCGTTTTTTCATTGGTTACTCGAAAATAAATACTTAGCGGTGAATGACCTCGCAAAGTTTCCCCTCGTACGGGATCGTAAGAACAACGTAGAAACATTTACGGTTAAGCAGTTACATGCACTGTTAAATGCGAGAGACAAGCGGACATTTACAGGACAACGTGATTACACGTTTATGTTGCTGTTACTTGAAACAGGAATACGCCTAAACGAAGCGTGGGGGATATTAGTTGAGGACGTAAAGCTATCGGAAGGACTCGTTTTTATTCGTAATACTAAAAATCACTATCATCGCTATGTACCTATCCAAGCGAAGATGAAGGAGCAGCTTAGACGTTATCTACAGTTACGAGGTACATGTGAAACCGAAGCATTATTCGTAACACTCGAAGGTTCTGCAATGAAACGTAATTCACTACAGAAAATCGTTGCTCAATACGGCAATAAAGGGGACATAAAAGGCGTTAGGTGCTCACCTTATACACTGCGCCATACGTTTGCAAAACTATCTGTTATGAATGGCGCTGGTATATTCGAGTTACAAAAGATACTCGGACACTCAACGATGGAGATGGTTAAAACGTATGTAAATCTTTTTAGTAGTGAGGTACACGATAAACACCGAGATTTTAGTCCTTTAAATAATCTTTAGACAAAAAGAAAAAGCCTAGCGCTCTTAACGCTAGACCTTTATCTTAATCCGATTTTACACTTAAATGCCCGCCAGCATAAGTGTTTCACTCACAACTAAATATGAGCGATTAAATATGCCTTCATTCTACTTCAAAAAAATTAGAATGTCAAAGGCCTGTTTTCCTATTGTTTTTTTTAGGAACGCTCACTGACGAGAAGCCGTTAAGCGTCGTTAAAAAACACGTCAAGTGTGCCGAGCTATCGCAATAAATTCGGATAGGACACAATAAGCGAGTTCCTTGTTTCTCGTAGTGTCTGAATGTGGTTGACGCACATAATCGGTCAGGAGTGGAAGGTCTGAGCGGCTACGGTCACGCAGGCTACATCACATACCACAATTTTATGACAAATCATAATCCAGTGTAACTATCGGGGGCAGAAGTAGATTAGTAGATGTATCGATTCGAAAGGATCACGATTAAACAAGGGCATACAATACGGATACCTTAATTGAGGATTCATGGAATCGGCTGTCTATGTTAGTTGATTCTTTTTTGAATTGCTAACGTAGGCAACCGAAATCTGCGCCAAGCCGTTTTCCTTATCTCGGCTTCATGATTGACGAACTGTGGAATATTGTCAAGTATTAAGTATATAAATTATTTAAATGTTTGAGATATGTATATATAGATATAGTATAATTAAAGGAAAAATATAGGAGTGTGAAAATCTATATGGCTCTTATTTGGATATTAGTAATACTAGTTGTTATTATATTTGTGCTAGAATCTATGACTAACGTTTAAAACTTCGGCAATCTTCTCTAAGTCAGCAACTGTATAACTTCCGTTCTTCATCTTCTTAGATAAGTTAGATTGAGTAGTTCCAATCTTAACTGCTAATTGTGTCGCTGTCATATCTTTTTCCACTAATAACATTTTAATCTTCTTTGTAATATTCATTTCGGACCATCCCTTTTATGTAGTTTTGTAAATAATATATCATAAATTATGAATTTAATTCATTTTATATGTTGACTAAGTAATATATTTCATATATGGGGCAGGCGCAATCGCAACGTTTGTAGGAGCATTCGCAGTCGTAGGTGTCATTGCAGCTTTAGCAAATCCTATCGCATTAATCGCCGCTGGAATAGCATCTGCATTAGTCGGTATAAAAGCGCTATACGATAATAGCGAAATGTTCTGAGGGGCCGTTGACGGTATTATAACGAAAGTTAAAAAGATATTGTCTGCGTTTAAAGCTGGTGGTACAAGCGGATTAATTGACGCAATGTTTCCACCTGATGTAGCAAAGAAAGTAAACGCAATAGTAGGCGGAATTAAATCGAAAATAGCAGGGCTAACAACTGCGTTTAAAACTGCCGGAGTAGGCGGGCTATTCGATGAAATTTTCGGTAAGGGTTCGTTTGAGACGATTAAAACGAAATTCGAGGAAGTCAAAGCTTATGTTACCGAGAAAATAACGCAATTATCTGGGGTGTTTGGGCGATTGAAAGGGGCATTCACACAGATATGGACGACAATCTCCAGTATAATTTCAAACGTTTGGACGGTAATCAAACCTTACCAAAGTGGATTCTGGAATCTCCTTCAAATTCTCGGAGATATTGCGGTAATTGTATTTAATAACGTTATTGCCCCAGCTATTTCGTTTACTGCGCAACTATTCTCAACTTTATGGGCTAATGCGCAGCCTATTATTAGCGCATTAGCGGCAGGATTTGAGCTACTCTCCGAAGTAATTAAGTGGTTATGGGATAACGTGCTAGCTCCGCTAGTTGAGTTTATCTTAACCGGCGTTAAAAACGCGTTCGATACCTTTTCAGAAGCGTTATCAGCCGTGCAAGGATGGTTCAAAACATTGAGCGGCTGGATATCGACAGCGTACGGTCATGTTAAGAATTTTGCAAGTTTGATTAGCTCTATAAAACCGCCGGACTGGATTACGAACGGAATTACGCAGGGGTATACTTCGTCGGGGGATTAATCGGTGCTGGAGACAAAGGCGGTAAGAAATCTCACTATAGCGGACTAGATTCTGTCCCTTACGACGGTTATTCGGCAAGGCTTCACAAAGGGGAGCGCGTGCTTACTTCGCGCGAAAATAAGGAATATTCGCAAGGTAATGGCGGATCATCTAATGGAGCGATTACTATCGCTAAATTGGCGGACAGTATCATTGTTCGTGAGGATGCGGACATTGACCGAATTGCAGATGGACTTGTAACGAAAATACTAGAGAGACGTGGGGTGACGGCATGAGCATAGAGTTCTGGATATCGTATAACAATAATGCGGAACGTATGCGCTTGCCTGTTAATCCCGAGTCGATTGAGTATTCGTCACAGAGGAAAAAGACCTGAAACATACAAGGGTTTTAGGAATATATATAGAATAGTACCTTTAATAAATGAAAATTAAGTCGAGAAGTGTGCTTAAAGGGGAGGGGATGTAAATATTAACAATTATCGTATTGTTTAGTCCTTTATATGCAATATTTATTTGGCAATTCTTCAACCCAGAGAAAGCAATTTTAAACGGACAAGTAACGCTATTTCGATATTTTAAAAATAAGGATGCAATGGAAGGGCAGAAACGTAAGAACTTTAAAGGAAATGTGTCCGAAAAAGAAATAGCGCAAACAAAAATTAGTTCTATTATAGGTGTTGTAGGTTTAACTCTATTTCTAATAATTATCAGCCTAATATAAATTTCTAGACAAAAATATTATTGATTCAATAAATTAAAAAAGAAGGCGGGCGCATTAGCGCTTGTCTTTTTATATTGAAGAAAGGGAGTCGATATAATGAAACAATCAACGACAATTGAGGAATTAAAAGCTGAAATCTAACGTTTACAACTATTAATCGATGAAGAAGATACTGAGCGAGGTTATTGCAAAATACCGTTTCCGCCGGTCAGTGACGTTTGGGCAGAACAGGCATACAAACGTAACCTAGTGGACATTAAGGGGTTTTTAGCAGAATATGCAGAATTAGTTTTAATAGCAAAAGAAATTGTACCCTACGGAGAATTGAAGAACGGTAATGAATGGATAAGTGTTCTAAAGGTAGCGAGAGAAGCGAATGATACGGGTTTAGGCTCAACATGTACGCTCATAGTAGCATTGCTACGTATCGCAATGAGCGGTAACAGTAAGATGCATTACGCAAATTTAGCCGACATGCTCACAAGTATCGTCGAAGAAGTATCATATTCCGTGAATTACGCTGATGTTTATAAAGATGACTATGACGGAAATTACGATCAATACTACGCTGACAAACGAGAGGAGCTAATTAAATGGCACGAAAATTAGACGAAATTTTGAAGGAACTGACGGTTGACCAAGCGAAGGCTGCCGAGTTAATTTATGAAAACGACCTATTATCAAAGGGCAAGTGTCGTTCTTACGTTGAAATTGCAAAGGAAATTGGCGTATCTGACCGGACATTACGTAAATGGCGCCAGTTGCCTGCGATGTTAGAGTATAAGACAGCAGTAACAGATACCTATTTAGCGGATAATCGTACACGCATTATGCAGGCGCTTATTAACGAATGTGAGGCGGGCAATGCCTCGATGATGAAGCTATACATGCAAACGATGGGTATGCTCGTTGATAAGGCGGAACTTGAGATTAAAGCGCCTAATGCGGATCCGGACGCAGTTGCGGCGCGACTAGCGAATATTAAAAATCGATATTAAATGGCGATATATCAAAGTTTTAGTGCGTTAAAGTGTTATAAATGCGAGGTTGGCTACGTGCTGACTTCGCTCTTTTTTTATGCGTTGAAAGAGCGTTATGATTCCGTTTTATTCCGAAATAAGGTGAAATAATCGGGTGGACGGTGCTGGCGGATGCGCTACCTTGAAAACAAATAGAAGTCTGACAATTCATATCTGCGCAAATTACTAGGTTGGTGCATATATGAAGCGTGTTAATCGCTATGTATTCCATTATCATAACTTTAACAGTATTGACATCTTTTATGAAGAAATGTACACTAACGATGCAGTATGGTTAATGAGATAGGGGGCAGATGATGGATAACCAATATTTCGTAGGTTGGGGTACATTGGCATTGATAAATGCTGCACTTGCACAAGGGAAGAATAGAACAGGGTTAAATTGGTTTTTACTTTCTCTTGTATTAGGTCCATTCGCAACACTAATTTTGTTATCTGTTGAAAAGAGACAGTAACACTACATATTCACAATAATTGATTTAAGTTAATAAAGCGAGAAGCGTGGTAATGTAGACTCTCTCTTATTCGACTATTGGGGCTTTAATAAAAGCGTAAGTCGATTATGGCTCGGCTTATTTTTTTACTTCAATATTGTCATAACTTAACAGTATTGACAACGTTTTACCGATGCGATAAGATAGCCTTATAAACGTTATCAAAACTTATTATCAAAAGTTGGGGGCGATATAATGGCTAAATACGGTTATGCTCGAGTGTCAACGGTAGCGCAAGATTTAGAGTCGCAAATTCAGTTGTTAGAATCGGAAGGCTGTACGCAAATCTATAAAGAGAAGTTTACGGGGACTAAGACGGATAGACCAGTATTTAATGAAGTTATGGCGTTGTTAACGGAAGGTGATACGTTAGTAGTGACGAAACTTGATCGATTAGCACGTAACACTAAAGAGGGTATTGATGTTGTCGAGGCGTTATTCGAGCGCGGTGTACGTGTGCATGTGCTTAACGTAGGACTATTAGAGAATACGACAATGGGGCGCTTCTTCCTTACTACGCTACTAGCAGTAGCAGAGATGGAACGTAATCTAATCATAGAGCGAACGCAAGAAGGCAAAGTAATCGCAAAGCAGCGCGAGGACTTCCGAGAAGGCAGACCGAAGAAATTCGATAAGAAACACTTAGACAACGCTATGCAGCTATTGGAATCGAATAGCTATAAAGAAGTCGAAGCAAGGACGGGAATTTCAGTCGCTACATTAGCGCGTGAGAAACGTAAACGAAAAGAACAAGCGATTATCAACGATTGAGCGAACGTGTTGATCGTCTTTTTTTTGCGTTGAAACTGCGTCACCCCAAAGCCCCTTATTCTGAGAGGCGTCATCTGGTCTCCGAGAATTACAGACATCATTTTAAAAACAAGCCGACTTTTGCGCTGTCAGACGCATCGACATTCGCAAAATAAGGTGGTTGTGCGAGTGGTATCGTCTGAGAAATGAGTTTCTTCTATTATATATGTATTAAAAGCCTGTTTTGCGTCAATGTTGCGTTGATCTTTTACTAACGATTTATAATTGTAGCATAACATGAAATGCGGTAAAAAGCCTATTCTCATGCGGTTTGTATGCGTGTATACTCCAAATTATGAATAGGAGGAAATACTATTGCTAACACATAATTTAACACCAAGAGAAGTATTAGATATGATACCTTTAAAAGAACGCGCATTACAAATCTACGCGGAAATGATGTCCGAACGGATACCGACATTTGCTCCCAAGACGACGAAAGGTAGACGCTATTCAAGAAAAGAAGTTGGTATTACTTTATATTTTGCGACGTAAAGATAATGGTTTGACTATTGAAGCGGCGATGGATGAGGCGATGGATATATTTTACGATACTACTGAGCGGGATAGAGTATTAGAAGAAGTAAAATCGCTAGTAAATAAGCTATTAGAGACGTAAGTTAAATTACTTGTTATCGCTTTACTTTCCGATAAGCATACCGTAAACTAGCAGTAATAGGAAAACGGTCGTTTACGCATATGGCGATACAATGTCCGTTCAAATTAACTTATTAGCATGCCGGTGAAGGTAACGCACTCTTTTAACGACTCAAAATCGTGTTCCTTTGGAGTGTCGGTTCGACCCCGACCACCGGTATCAATTGAACAAATTAGTTCACTCGAGTAAAAATGAAAAACACCCACAGACGTTGAAATACAGCGTTTGTGGGTGTTTTTTTGATTTAAAGAACGCGCTAGAAAACAATAGGAAGTTAAATTATTTTATACTTTTAGATATGGAGTTAATTTAAATAATTTTGATAAGATTGCTCGACTACTTTAATCATACAAGTGAATTCATTTCATAAATAGTTTTTCTATATAGAAACATGATCATTTTGGTAGGAGCGTAAGGAGGTAGCTGGAAAAGCAAGCGAACCGAGACCTTAGACTGAGCGAACCGATGGAATGGGCTCGGTGCTTGCCCGCGGAAAGCGTACGCCTGTAGCGGAATATACCTATTTGATAGGAACAATTATTTATTTTCTTTAATCATATTCGCCTTTATTGAAATGAAAGTGAATTATGAAATTGACACAATTTGATAAAGATATTGAATAAAAACTTACAATGGAACATAATGGAATTACCCTGGTAATATGTCGAAAGCCGATAAATTCAAGTTGTAATAAATGATTAAAACCGGCATTCCTTCATGTGGGAGACTTCAATTATTTAGAAGGTCTTTTCATGTAAACACACATAATAAATAGATGGAATATTTTGATAATATATAGTGTTAAAGGTCTAAGTAATGAACGAAGTAGTTACAAAAATCTTGGTTATTTAAGAATATTTTTCGTTAGTTTTATTCTTTGTACCATTATTTGCAGAACTTTATAAAACACTATATGTCAATAAGTCAGCAAGTCAATGTTAAGAACGAGCTTTTTTGACAGTGAAAAGGTCAATTAATAATGAATAGTACCTTATAGGGGGACGTTGGATGGATATGGCTCGTAAATATGGTTTGTTAATAGGAGGATTTGGATTTTCTTATTTGGGAAATTGGATTTACCTTGTAGCACTAAATTTATTTGTCTGGCATTTAACAGCATCACCAGCTGCAATGGCAGGGATTTTTATAGTTGGGCCTATTGCTAGGGTTTTAACGAGCTTTATTGCAGGCTCTATCATTGATCGCACGAATAAAAGGAAGATAATGATTTTAAGTGACATCGTACGAGGAAGTATCGTTTTTTTTCTACCATTTATGGAGTCAATTTGGCTAATTTATGCGTTGTTATTTTTAGCTAATATTGCGAGTAGTTTTTTTGGACCGAGTAGTACTTATTATATTACGAAATATGTTTCAATGGAGGATAAACAACGCTTTAATGCATTGTTAGGTACGTTTAATTCAGGGTCATTCTTAGTTGGACCAGCATTAGCTGGCGTGCTGATTATGCTGTTTAATACAACGATAGCTATTTGGATCAATAGTTTCACATTTTTTGTTTGTGCTTTTGTCATTTATTCATTGCCTGATGTAGATGACACTGCAGAGACTTTGCAACAACGTGTTACTTGGCGCATGCTAAAAAGTGATTATTTAGCAGTAGTATTCTTTATACGGAAAAATGGTCTATTTTTGAAAATCTATTTGCTGTTCCAGTGTAGCCTAATGATTGCATTTGCTCTTGATTCTCAGGAAGCAACATTCATTAAGAAGGATTTAGCTTTATCTGATGGCTTATATGGAACAATCGTAAGTATTGCGGGTGTAGGATCTATTGTAGGTGGGATTGTGGCAGCAAGTTTCGCAAAGAAATGGTCGCTTCGCTCATATATTGCAGTGGGACTACTAATGACAATGGTATTTTATACTACATTTTATGCTTCGACCACTAGTTGGATGGCAGTTGTAAGTTTTGTTGCATTAGGTTTCTTTATGGCATTTAGTAATGCGGGTTATGACACATTTTATCAGCAAAGTGTACCACCTGAATTGATGGGGCGCTTTGGAAGTGTCGCTAATATTTTTCAAAGTGTCTTACAGATTTTGTTTACTTTACTGTTAGGCCTGTTTGCACAATGCTTCAATCTACAAATGACTGCAATTGTCTTTGGTGTTTTTAGTATTTTATTGTCCGTGGCATTATTTTTTGTCCTGTACGCTAAAGCGGCTTCGCACAAATTAAAGGGGGAAGTACTATGATTAGCTACTCACTTCACTGCATTTTTTGTAAGCAAATTTTTGAAGTTGTTGAAGGAACAAAGAAATATAATTTGTACAAACAAAATATGAAAGGGAAATTGTCCTGTGAAGATTGTGATTGCAAAATCGAATTACAGTCACGTAAAGGGTTGATGGGAAAACTATAAATTACCGTGTATTTTTATGGTTCAAGCTCAAACGTTCTTTCTATAAATTGTGGCAAGACGTTATTAATGATTGCGCTAGTAGCAAATTCATGATGAAAGTAATGCATAAATTTTCAAACTTATTAAGCAATACTTCCTTTAGGAAAGGGTGTTCTATAGAAGCTATAGCATTATTAAATTAGTGCTACAAAATATGGAAGAGTAATTAGGTTCGAACTAAATAGTCAGTATCCCAAAAAAGCAGCAGAATTTTAATGCTAAAGTGTTTAACTGGGAAATTGCTGAGCCTCATTGGGATTATTGGGCAGTTACAACAAGAAGGATGGCGTTAATGGGGTATTGGTAAGGGACCACATGATTAACCTTATGGAACACGTATTCAAATTGAAGTTGATTCAATGGATGATGCTATTTGAATGCTAATGGTGCTATAATAGTCCGAGATAAAATGGAATTAGATGATTTTTATCTTGCATTACCTGGTTGATCCTACTGGACTGGGTTTAGGATTAATTCGAAAGAAATAACTAGTGAAATCAAAAAATAGTAAATGCTTTGATAGAATGCCTCTACATATCTAGTAGAGGTTTTTTTATTTGTTTAGCACAAGTAAATATGTGAATTCAAATGTTTTTTTATAGGCGTAAAAGTAATGGAGAATGGGTAATGAAAACAAATAGATGAGGGGATTTCAGTTAATCATCGAGGATGATAAAAGAGACAGTTATTTTTATGCGATTTTGAGGGATTATATCTAATTACTGTTTTTGGTGAATAGGATAACAAGGATGAAAGAAAAATAGGGGGAATGACATGAAGAAGATTAGTAAGATGCTGTGTGTGGCTGTGCTTTTTGTCTGGATATTACAAATTCAAACGGTTTATGCAGCTGCAAGCTTTACAGACGTATCGTCGGACAATGTGTTAATAACAGAAATTGATTATTTAGTAGAGAAGGGAATTATCAAGGGATATCCTAATGGTATGTTTAAACCCAATGATTATGTTACAAAGGCACAAGTTGCTGTAATGTTAACTCGTGCGCTGGGATTGAAGACAGCGAACGTAAAGAACCCAAAATACCAGGATATACCAATTACACATACTTATTATAAAGAAATTGCGGCTACCCAAAATGCTGGGATTTTTGATTCAACCAAGAAGTTTAATCCAGGTGGTACTCTTTCTAGAGGGGAAATGGCGATTGTTTTACAAAGGGCATTTAAACTAAAAGGTTCAAACTCGTATCATTTTACAGATGTTACAGAGAAGACAATTGGTTATAAGGAAATTTTAGCGGTTGCGAATAATAATATTACAAGGGGTTATCAAGACGGTACATTTAAGCCAAATTTATCGCTAACACGTGCACATTTTTCAGCATTTATGGCACGTGCATTAACGCTTTCGAAAGTGAGTCTCTTAAAGGATCCTGCGTATGTATACACGTATGCATTTTATTCGCCTGATAAGGATATTAGGTATACATTAAATTACCAATATAGCCATAACGATAATAAAAACGACGTATGGACGGTTACCAATATGACCAACAAAGAGCCATTTAACGATGAACTGCTGTACGGCAATGAAACTGTTTATGGACAAGCAATTGCTGCAGACTTTAGCAAGCATTATGATTTATTTATAGGATTACCTCTACGAATTGGTGTGATTGTACACGAACAGGATGATGGACCTGTAGGTGGTAACCGAATAACAGTGAAAATGACAGATGGGACGGTCCGTGCTGGCGGTGTTAACTATAAAAAGGTAGCTATTTTAGAAGAAAAATTTGTCTATAGTGATGTAGTGAAAACCTATTACTTTGTTGATGGTATCGGCTTAGTTAAGGAGCTTCATGGCGAGGAAGTTATTTATGAGTTACTAAAGCGTACGAAAAATTAATACGAATAAGGATGCATTTATCCGCAGCATCCTTATTTAGAAAAGTGAAATATGAAAATAACGTTTCAGTGCTTGCAACCACTCTTTGTCGCTATGTGTTGTATACGTTGTTAGGGATTGACCTTCGTATATTCGAAATTCATTGTTGAGCATTGTATGTCGGCCACGTGGGGTGCGAATCATCGCAATTTTATTAGCTTGTTTAGAAAGCCGTGGGGCAAATTGCGCATCGTTAGCATCATTGGTAAAGCAATAGAGTAAACGCCAATTATGTGAAGTTTGCTCATAAAACATCCAGCCATATGTTTCACTCCACTCAATTTTGTAAAGCTCATTGCCTTCACGATGCTGATGACCTGTAATTAAAGGAACTGGCTTACAGGGAGCTAGTGCACCTACACCAACGTCAGAAATATATTGTACACCGTCAAAAGTGACAATAAGTAGCTGATGCATAGGGACATCTTCAGAAGGTGTATCGGCTTCGATATTGCGCCAAAATTGTGCATAGCGATTTGTAACAGAAAAACCGAGTTCTCGCAGTAGCCAGCTGAATAGTATATTTAGCTCAAAGCAGTTGCCTCCGCGTTTATCATCAATAATTTTATGAAAAAGATCGGGGATAGCGAAGGAGATACTATGTTTCAACGTTACATCTAAATTTTCATATGGAATTGTATGGAGATGGCATGTTTGCAAGAGCCCTAAAAGTTTAACTGATGGCTCTAAAGATCCTTGAAATTTTATATGTTGTAAATACTGCTGTATTTGTGAATTTATAAAAATCGCCTCACTTCCTTACTATTTAACATAACCGAATTGCCAAAAGAATACACGCATAAAGATTGCTAGAGAAAATAATAGAAAAGTAAGTAGATAACTTGTAAAATTAATATATTAGCTACTAATTAGTAAATTATTTTCCATTTTAGTTAATAAAAATGATTGTAAGGTAGGTATATGGATGATAAGCACAATGAAATGGATAGAAGTAAATTCGTATGATGAAATGAGCACAGTGGCAGCAAATATTTTTACTAAGCAATTGAAAGTAACGCCAGCAAGTATTTTAGGACTTGCTACTGGTGGCTCGCCAGTCGGGATGTATAAGGAATTAGTCAAACGACAACAAGCTGGAGATTTTTCTTTTAAAGATATCAAAACATTTAACCTAGATGAATATGTAGGTCTAGATCAATCTAGTCCAGCTAGTTACTGGACATTTATGCATGAGAATTTATTTAATCATGTGGATATTAACGAGGAAAATATTCATTTGCCAAATGGTAAAGTAGTGGATTTAGCGGCCGAATGTGTTGCCTATGATGCGCGTATAGCAGATGCTGGTGGAATTGATTTGCAGCTATTAGGTATTGGTGTCAATGGACATATTGGCTTTAATGAGCCTGGCACGCCGTTTGCATCATTAACGCATATTGTGGAATTAACAGCATCTACACGAACTGAAAATGCCATTTATTTTGATGATCCGGCCGACGTACCGACACAAGCCATCACCATGGGTATTCAATCTATTATGAATGCCAAGGCAATTGTATTGATTGCATTTGGTGAGAAAAAGTTAGAGGCAATTGAAAAGTTACAAAGTGGTGTTGTGACGGAAGAATTCCCAGCTAGTCAGTTATTAAATCACCCGAATGTAACGGTTATTTATGGTGGTACAAAATAAGAAAAATAAGCGTAGACTTCATATAATTTGAAGTCTACGCATTTTTTTACTAGTCAATAAAACACCTGCTACAACGGTTAGTCCACCAAAAACCCCATAAAAGTGTCGCAAGCAGTAATAATGCAAATGGTGGTATTTTCATGATAAAAAACTCTTTTGACTTTTTTCAGTGATAGTAAGCTTAAATGGAGAACAACTTATAGCCTTTTACGTACACAGAATAAAAGTGATGCAGGATGACACAGGTCCTATGGCAATTGCGTTAAAGTCCAATGAAATTGTAAGAATACTACCATCAGTGATAGGCACTCATACTATGAATAATCAATGATGCAATGTTATACATATGCTAGAATAGAGGAAAGAATAGGAGGGGTTATTGTGAAAAATACAGTACCACGTTTGGTCAAAGGTGATACAGTTGGACTTGTAGCATTATCTAGCCTTGTTGAGCCAGAAAAGCTTGGGGAAGCATTAGCCTTTCTAGACGAATTGGATCTTCGCTATAAAATAGGGGATACAATAAATGCCAAGCATGATTATTTAGCTGGAAGTGATGAGGAGCGGCTGGCAGACTTCCATGCGATGGTGAAAGATCCTGAAGTGAAGGCGATTTTTTGCGTAAAGGGCGGCTATGGTTCTGCTCGTATTGCGGCAAAGATAGATTATGACCTATTAGTAGAAAATCCAAAAATTTTCTGGGGCTTCTCTGATCTTACATATTTGCATTGTGCGATTCATGAATTTGCAGATTTAGTAACCTTCCATGGACCGATGCTAATGGCTGCAAGTAAAATGGACGATATATCAAAAAGAATGTTTTTACAGCTCTTTACACCGATGGAAGTACAATATACTGAAATGATTTCACCATTAACGACAATTACGTCAGGTGTTACACGCGGTCAAATAATAGGAGGAAACCTACGTCGACTCGTAAGTACGCTAGGCACGAAGTTTGAAGTTCATACAGATGGTAAAATTTTATTGATAGAAGATATAACTGAGTCTATTCCTCGTATTGATTCAATGCTTCAGCAATTAAAGCAAGCTCGAAAGCTTGAACAGTTAGCAGGTGTTGTGATTGGTTCCTTTACGCAAACAGGAGCAGATGAAGCGGCACTTCTAACGTTAATGAAAGAGTACTTTGCTGATTTAGGTGTTCCTGTAGTAGCTGGCTTTAAAATTGGACATGAAATAACGAATATTGCCATACCATTAGGGGTAGATGCAATTTTAGACGCACAGGAAAAAGTTTTAAGGATTTTACCAGGAGTACATTAAATAAAAGAAGCGTTCTGCAGGTTTTAATGTGCAGAACGCTTTGTTTCTTTAATAAGGCTCAGCATTATGCCCTTTTTTAATGGCATCGTTAGGCGCATCATCTCCCTCGATATTACCAAGAGGTCGTGCAGTCGAAGAATCTTTTTGTGCCTTTTCCAAGCCGTCTTTTAATAAGCGACCATATTCTTCATCCGCTTCTTGTGCAAGGGCAATCATTGCTTGTTGGATAGAAATATTGCAACTCGATAAATCGCGAGTTAGATTTTCTAATAGTTCGTCTCGCTCCCATTGCTCAAAATTACGATATGTTTCACCAGCTTGTTTTGTGTTATTTTGGCGATTAATCGATTCACGTACGAGATGGCCTTCAATAAGTGGTGTATATTCTTTAGCTGTTTGTGATGCTTCCTTTAAGCCATTTAACATGGAAGGCTCATAGTTGATATGTGGATTTTGCCCTAGTGCTAAATCTCTCTTATACAGCATTTGACCACCATTTTGATTGGTTGCTACCCGTTTCTTTGGTGCATTAATGGGCAGTTGTAAATAATTTGCTCCGACTCGATGACGCTGTGTGTCAGAATAAGAAAATGTTCGTCCCTGTAACATTTTATCATCGGAGAAATCGAGACCATCCACTAGGACACCGGTACCGAAAGTTGCCTGCTCAACCTCTGCAAAATAGTCTTCAGGATTTTTATTTAATACCATTTTACCGACGGGGTACCATGGGAATTTGTCGTTTGGCCAAAGCTTTGTATCATCTAGAGGATCAAAATCAAGCTCAGGATGTGGCCCATCCTCCATAATTTGTACATTTAACTCCCACTCAGGGTAATCACCATGTGCAATTGCATCATATAAATCTTGCGTTGCATGATTGAAATTCTTCATTTGAATTTCTTCTGCTTCTTTTTGTGTTAAATTTTTAATGCCTTGTACTGGCTCCCAATGATATTTGACAAGTACAGCTTTGCCATCATTATTTACCCATTTATACGTATTAACGCCAGAGCCCTGCATCATTCGATAATTGGCTGGAATGCCCCAAGGTGAGTAAACAAATGTCACCATATGGAAAGATTCCGGTGAACTCGCACAGAAATCAAAAAAGCGTTCAACATCTTGAATATTTGTAATAGGATCAGGCTTGAAAGCATGAATCATATCAGGGAATTTCATAGCATCGCGAATAAAGAAAATTTTTAAATTATTACCGACTAAATCCCAGTTGCCGTCCTCTGTATAAAACTTCACTGCAAAACCGCGCGGATCACGAAGGGTTTCAGGTGAATGTCCTCCATGAATAACCGTTGAAAAGCGAACAAAAACTGGTGTTTGCCTCCCCTTATTTTGAAAAACTTTAGCCCTTGTATATTTAGAAATAGGATCATTGCCCACTACACCATATGTTTCAAAATAGCCATGAGCACCAGCGCCACGAGCATGTACAACACGTTCTGGAATACGTTCTCGGTCAAAGTGACTTATTTTCTCCAAAAAATCATAATTCTCAAGTGTGGCAGGTCCGCGATTACTGACAGTTCGTAGATTTTGATTGTTGGTAATAGGGTGGCCTTGGCGATTTGTTAATGTCTCGTCATTTTTAAGATGTGAATCATTTTGCTTGGTCATTGTATTACCCCTTTTCTTTGGATTACATACATTCTGTCCTTGCTAGGGGCAAACTAGACATAAAAAACTCTCTTACACACTGGGTGTAAGAGAGTTTATTGGGTGGTGTTTTCGAATTAGTCTTCTGATTGCAAATTGTTTTTATACCTTTGCCTATAGTTGGTAATTGGTCATCGGTCATAAAGTAACAGGTCACATGTCATTGGTTTACTAAAGTTATCTACTTAAATGTAGGATTTCGAAAAACAGCACACCCAACTTGGTATGGAGTCTCACCAACTCCATAAATCTATTGTATACAGTTTCAGATGGTATGAAAAGCCTTGAATTATCAGCATGCTTGAAAACATATTTCATGCAATGGATTCAAATGACGAGCTGAATATTCATGGGTGCTTCTAACCAAAAAAGGTTTCATATTTTCCTTTTAATATGAAACCTTTTTTCGTATCAATCGTATTATAAGCTAGACAATCTGAAATGATAGAACTGAAAAAAGGGAGAAATGAATTTTTGAACCATTGAATGAAACAATTACTTCTTGTAATTTACTTGATTGCCATTGCGGATGCGTATTACTCAACGTTGTTTATTGAACCAAAAACACCACCGCAACATCAGACGATTAAAGTGTCTGCCATTACGGTGGCACAACTGCGGTAGCAACCCTAACAAAAAGAAACGACGTGCACGTCGTTTAAAGCCTTCTATGCAGCAACACATTAATCGACTTCTTCAGAGCACTAAGTATTTCAAAGAAAACGTGATGCTTAGTAACCTGTTAAAGAACAGATTGGACATACACAGACCGATGCGAGAGCCGCCTTTCATCTTTTTACGCTTTCGACATTTACGTTGCTGATAATTGTTAGCAATTGTTAAGCTAAAAGCTGCAATATATTTGCAGCTTTTTTTGTGATGGTAGATTAATCTTTCTGTCAAATGATTGAATATTCGGTTGTGAAGCACCCTATAATGTAGTGTTTATATACTTATTAGTACTGAATGAATACATAATATCGCTAAAATAACTACTATCATATATTTAGAAATATACTTAAATATATGTTGCCAACTTTAGGCTGTTTTCACTAAAGCTTGTTGCTAATTTAACGAAAGCCCCTGTGCACAATAATTTCTAGTCCTTGCAGAGAAAGACGCCCAAAAACATCTATATTGCAAACAACTTTGAATCAATCCGTATTTCCCAAGTATTTTAACTATCTTCTTCAAATTTGTACTCTAAAATATCCCCGGGTTGGCATTCTAATGCCTTACAAATTGCCTCTAATGTTGAAAGCCTAATTGCTTTTGCCTTGCCATTTTTCAATATAGAAAGGTTAGCCAGTGTTATTCCAATCCTCTCAGAAAGTTCTGTTACACTCATTTTCCTTTTTGCCAGCATCACATCGATATTGATTATAATTGCCATATTATTCACCTCAGACCGTTAAATCATTTTCTGATTTTATTTCGATGGCATTTTGTAATAGCTTTTGAAGAACAGCAGCAAAGACTGTAATCACAATTGAAGCAAAAATCATGACCATTCCAATTAGTATGATACCTGGCGCATCGTCCATCTCCGCCATGAGATAGAAGAGTGGCATACCTAATACATACAAGATACTGATTGTGATTGCACAGTATTTTATATTTTTTAAAGCTCTTACAGATAAATCCGAGAAAGCGATATTCTTGTCAATGTAGCTTAAAAGTCTAAATGCTTGATACAGAGCAAGGTAAAAAGGAATCGCTGTTGCATACAAATTGATGAAAATGAGATATTTTATATAAGCCATATCCGGATACAATTGTGCTGCAAAACTCGCTATCTCAGGCACCAAAAATATGCACAAAGCAAGGACGGGGATTCCCATAAGTATAACAGCTAACTTTAAAAAGAGTGTTGATACTCGTTTCATAAAAAGCACCTCACTTATTTATTGTCAATTTGAATTTAACATGTAGTTTATTGTTTTACAATAAATTTTTATTAATTTTAACAACATTTTTATTGTTACAATCATTACCATTTCAAAGAACACGTAAAACTATTCAATTTAGGAAAACAGCCATTAGCCACAATCCAAATTATCCAATGCTCAAAATTTTGCCCTCAATTCATGTATGCTGCAAACTTTTGAGCAGCTTTCTCTTTTGATTTTTCAGTGACATTTTTGTGTAGGTATTCAATGTTGTTTGCTTGATTTCCGTGCCCTAAATTTCTTATGTAATCTGCAAACATTAAGAGAAGTCGAGGAGACTCGACTTTTTAAGTACATTTAATTATTTTCTTCGACAGAATTCGAGCTTTTGAAAGACGTTCATAATACCCGTCTAAGATAGTCTATGCGTAATGCGAATTCTTTATATAACCAAAGGTGTCGAAAAATGGCGAAAGATAATGGTGGAAATGTAACCCTTAATTTGGCAAAATTGTAATCGCAGTAAGCGAAATGTTAATTTATAAACTATTTGTATTATAATTGTATTTTGCTAGATCAAATAACGTATATTTTTAATGGTATGCATTCGGAGGGAATAATGTAATGAAGAAAGTTTTATTAGTATTACTAGCCATAATGCTAGTTGGGTGTTCTGGTGAGGGAACAGAAAAGAACAAAGAGGAAAATGTAAAAAAAGAAGAGATCGTAAAGGAAGAGAAAGTTGTTCCTGTAAAATATGAAGAGGTTGATCCTGAATCAAAAGCTACAGTAGAAAAGTTTGTTAAAAAATACAATGTCAGAGTTGATGTATATAAACAGGATACAGAAGAACCAATAGAATTAGAGAAGATTCCAGAACCAATAACTAGTGAACTAAATAAAGAGGAAAATATTTTGTCGCAAATCCTATTGGAAACAGATTTTAAAAAATATAAGGGTCATTATAAAATAGTCGCTAAATATAATGAGGATAAAAAATTAGTTGGCTATAATATCTCTGTAGAAGGAAGCCCAATAAACGAAGTAAGTGAAGAGGGAGATGAGTGGGAAGAAGGATTATTAGCTGCTATGTCAATTATTGATGCAATAGGATTGAATTTAGATAAAAATGAAGTGGAATTTGATAAAGCTATAGATGAAGAGAAAGACACTCATACATATACTGATTCTAATTATAATGTAACTTTTCTTCTTGCTGATTTAGATTTAGGAACATATGAAATTAATTATGATTTAACGAACTAGAACAAAAAAGCATCTCTAAACGGATGCTTTTTTTGTATTTCAACGAATAATTACAGTTTTAAAAACTCGCAGTGTGAAGAAAAGAGGGAATAATACTTCTGGAGATCTACAAATGAAAAAGATTGGAGCAAATAGCTTCAATCTTTAAGGATAAAACTTGCCCCAAACTATAGCATTCATTTAACTTCCGTAACTGTATCTCCATCTCACCGACTGGAGCTTAGAAATAACGAGAATCGTCAAAGTTCAGTGCTACGCTATAATTTTTGGCATTAATTAAATTGGAAAGTTTATGTGCTTCTTTATCGAGTTTAAGAGCACGTTCACGGTATTCATCGGGTTCGTACATAGCAATTTCATAAAGCATCGTGCTTTCACCATAGCCCATGCGTACACTTTCTTTTTCATGCATACTAAAGTGCTTGCAAAGCTCTGCTTCAGCTCGAAGCTGTGTCGCAAGTTCAATTGCCTCGACCAGCGCTAATTGTTGATCTTTAAAGTCTACTGTGTTTTTAATATTGGCTTCATATACAAGCCGATCTAATGTACGCACATCGAGACGTACCTGCGCTAGCTCAGATTCAATAACAGTCATGGCTCGATTGCTCGTTTTTGGAGCTTGTCCCTTTTCGACTGTTACAAAGGCACTACGGTGCAATTCGCCCATAAGTTCCTGGGTTTTTTTTGTTAAAATGCTTTTCAATTTAACAGCTTCTGCAAGATTTATCATGTGAACACGTCCTCTTTATAGTGTAGTAGATGGTGCTGCATTTGTTAATAGCGTTGTTTTATAGTCGCCACCATGAATTTGATTGAACATTTTTCCAGCAGAGGCAAGAAGCTCTTCGGATTGACTTTCACAAAGTGATGGACGGAGGTAGAAGATTTGTAAAGCATCTATCGTTGTCTCTGAGACAGCCGTTCGTCTTGAATCGACGAATGGCGAACCGAATGCACCTTCCTCGTCACAACTATAGAGGATATTATTTAGCGAATTAAAGCGGCCGTTCAAGCCTTCGTATCCTGTTTCTTCGTTGCCAAGTGCGATTTCAACATTTCCTTTAAGAAAAGCTATATCATATAGGCCGATTGGAATTTCATATTGCAAGGAGAAGAAATTATTTAAATCAATACCAGATTGGAATGGTGTTAAATAATTTTGTTTACTGATACGACGCATTAAGCTTTCTGCCGAGTGACGATAGCGGTTTGGATCAGCACCAAGCTTTTTCCATAGTTGTCGCCATTCTGCGATACCAGCTCGTTCTGTAACAGAAGTCTCCTGCATTTCTAAAAATAGATTTTCCTGATACAATTGCATTCGTCCCTTAATCATTTGGGGCGATTGTGTTACGACAATTTTGGTATAATGAATAATGCCGATTTTCAGTTCAGGATGTTGTGTATTGAGGGTTGGATTGAGTGACACTTTCATAATTCATCACCTACTTTAACTATTTCTATTATTGTAACATGTAAGGAGTTGGAAATAAAATGAACATACATGACCTACAACGTGAATTTGTGGCGTATGCAATGTCCATTGGCGTTGATAAAATTGGCTTTACAACGGCAGCTCCATTTACAGAATTAAAAAATCGACTGCGTCGTCAGCAAGAGCTTGGCTATCAGTCAGGCTTTGAAGAAAGCGATATTGAAAAACGTACTGAGCCATTTCAACTATTAGCAGGAGCAGAAAGCATAGTTGCCATAGCGGTAGCGTATCCATCACGTATGCAGGATGCACCTGTTGGAAAAAAAGGCTCAAGACGTGGTATTTTTTGTAGAGCTTCTTGGGGTGTCGATTATCATACAGCGTTAAGAGAGCGTTTGAAACTATTATCAGCATGGCTCGAAGAACGAGTAGAGGGTGTGCGTATAGAGTCAATGGTTGATACAGGCGCACTTGTAGACAGGGCGGTTGCAGAGCGTGCGGGTATTGGTTGGAGCGGGAAAAATTGCTCTATTATTACGCCGGAGTTTGGTTCATATGTGTATTTAGGAGAGATCATTACAAATCTTCCATTTGCCCCGGATACAGCGATGGAAGATGAATGTGGGGATTGCCGCTTATGCTTAGATGTTTGCCCAACAGGCGCGTTAATAGCGGGGGGACAACTTGATTCACAGCGTTGTATTGCTTTTTTAACGCAGACGAAGGGAACTTTGCCCGATGAATTTCGTAGCCATATTGGTAATCGTTTGTACGGCTGTGATACATGCCAAACAGTGTGCCCAAAAAACAAAGGGAAGATTAACTGGATTCACGAAGAGTTTAAGCCAAATCCAGAAATCGCAAAGCCGTTACTTGTACCACTTTTGACCATTTCTAACCGTGATTTTAAAGACAAATTTGGACATGTTTCAGGCTCTTGGCGTGGTAAGAAGCCTATTCAACGCAATGCCATTTTGGCTCTAGCGCATTTTAAAGAAGAAATCGCTGTGCCTGATTTAGTGTCGCTTCTTGAAAAAGATGAACGTCCTGTTATCCGAGGAACAGCGGCATGGGCATTAGGGAAAATTGGCGGGGAACAGGCAGAAAGAGCATTACTCGCTGCGAAGGGCACGGAACAAGACGATGAAGTACTCGTTGAAATTAATAAAGGTTTACAATTTTTTAGCTAAGGAAGTGTACCGTTATGCCACTGCATATCGTTTTATATCAACCAGAGATTCCAGCAAATACAGGCAATATTGCACGTACCTGTGCTGGGACGAATACCTCTCTGCATTTAATTCGTCCCCTGGGCTTTTCAACAGACGATAAAATGCTTAAACGTGCCGGATTAGATTACTGGCATAGTGTCAATGTTGTGTATCATGATTCACTTGAGGATTTTATTGAAGTATCGAAAAATGGTGATCTATATTTAATTGAAACGTATAGTGAAGAGCCGTTTACAACACATGATTTTAGTGATCAGGAACGTGACATATACTTTATGTTTGGCAAAGAAACGACAGGCTTGCCAAAGGATTTTGCATATGAACGTCGCGATATGTGTCTGCGTATTCCTCAAAGTGAACATATTCGCTCCTTGAATTTATCGAATACAGCCGCGATTGTTATTTATGAAGCTTTGAGACAGCAAGGTTACCCAGGGTTACATTAAAAAAGCAGTTCTCATGAGGAGAACTGCTTTTTTTCTTGGGGAATATGGAAGTGACGGATAGAATCCCGAAAGTGACGGATAGAACTCTAAAAGTGACGGATAGATTAAAATTTCAGTAGCACAACATTGCCAGCAGGATCTTCTGTTTGGAAGCCACCTTCAATATCAACAATAGTTGCCCCCATAGCATGTAAGTTTTCTTTCATTTTAGCTAGTTGTTTGTCGTTATCTAATCGAAGGGTGTATGTTTTTAAGCCGACCTGATTTTCACCAAGTTTTGGGGCGTCCTCAGAATACCAAGTATTTAGACCAATATGATGATGATAGCGACCTGTTGAGATAAATAATGCCTGACCACCATAGCGTGTTACGATATCAAATCCTAAGCCTTTTGTGTAAAATTCCTCTGCTGCACTTAAACTGGAAACCGATAAATGTATATGTCCCATAACTGTGCCAGCAGGAAGTCCTTGCCATTCGCCGGTACCTTCCGCCAATATGGCTGAAATATTAAGTGGTTCTGTCACCATATGAACTTGATCGAATTGCCAAGTCCAATCACTTTCAGGACGGTCTGTATATACTTCAATACCGTTTTCATCTGGATCTCGTAAATAAAGGGCTTCACTCACATCGTGGTCAGATGCACCAAAATAAACACCCGAATTACGGAAATGACTAATAATATTTGCTAAATCACGGCGTGTTGGTAACAGTAAGGCAAAATGATACAGCCCTGTTGTTAAACTCGTTTTTTCTTCAACTGTTTCTGGCTGTACAATTGTCAGCAGTGCAGTTTTGCCATCAGCAGATAAAGTCGCCTCATGTGACCCTACTTCTAGAACTTTAAAACCAATAATATCTTGATAATATTTTAATGAACGATGTAAATCACTTACTTTGATTTCGACATTTGTAACATATGTGTTTGGTTTTTCATGAAAATGCATAAGAATGTGCCTCCAACTATAAGTTATTTTTGATAATAAACTTACTTTATGTAACTAAGTTTATTTTATATAGTACTTAAAGTCAAGCATTTATGTTTTCACCTAATACCAAGTCGTTAAGGAATTATGTCACAATCTAGGCCATCCTAAGCTTTCCCCATAAAAAAAGAAGTAACCATAATGGCCACTTCTAATAAAATAAGAAATCACTAAGCAGTAGAACACACTTAGTGATTGTCTTGAGGTATTATTTGTCCGCTTTGTAGTCGCCTTCGTAACCAGCCGTGAAAATAGCAACTAAGAAAGCAGCTGTAACACCAAGAATTAATAATAAACTCATGGAAGAACCCTCCTCATGTTTATAAAGAAATCTCCCCTAAGTATAGCTTATCTACTATGAAAAGAAAACGTCAATGCACAATAAAATATGTCAGAAATGGTTCAGTCGTTAGTATTTCGGGAAAACTAAAAAATGAGGTGATGAAAATGGATAAAAAAGTTCCAAATATTGAGAATGGTACAATGGCAGGTAATTTTGATGAGGTGAAGGAGCTAGGCAAGCAAATGGAGCGTATGCGTGATGGTTTAGAGCTTGCGGAGGATGATCGGATTACAGACCCAATTCAGGTAGATGCACCTGAAGAAAAATTCAAGAAACAGTAAGGTGCCGTAATATCGGAATTTACTGTACAAGGTGAACTATCCGCGGAGCAAGGAAGAATACCCACGAAGCGAAGGTTCTCATATATCCTATATTCGAAGAAGGGAACTTCTCCATTTTCTTAAATCCAATTTTTTGTATAATGGAACTAGGAAAAGAAAGGGGCTGAAGTTCTTGAATTTACAATCAACAAAAGTATTAACAAACGGTGTAGAAATGCCGCGTCTTGGTTTAGGTGTATATAAAATGACAGAACGCGAAGAAACATTGCAAGCAATCGATCATGCGCTTAAAGTTGGTTATCGTGCGGTTGATACAGCATCATTATATGGCAATGAGGTCGAGGTAGGCGAAGCGATTCGTCACTCAGGTGTCAAGCGGGAGGATATTTTTGTCACGACGAAGGTTTGGAATAATGACCAAGGCTACGATGCGACGTTACGTGCGTTTGAAGTGTCATTGAAAAAGTTAAATATGGAGTATTTGGATTTATATTTAACACATTGGGCAGTGCCACAAACATTTGAAGAAACGTACAGAGCTATTGAACGACTTTATGATGAAAAATTAATTCGTGCAACAGGTGTCTCAAATCACCATGAGCATCATTTACAAAAACTATTAGCAAAAGCAAATATTGCGCCAATGGTCAATCAAGTAGAGGTGCACCCTTATCTTCAACAAAATACTTTGAAGACATATTGTACAAAGCATGATATTGCACTCACAGCATGGTCACCGCTTGGTCGTGGGGGTGTGCTTGATGATCCAACAATTCTTGAAATTGGTCAAGATTTAGGGAAGACTGCTGCACAGGTAGTCCTTCGTTGGCATCTACAAAATGGCACGATTATTATTCCAAAATCGGTTTCACCGAGTCGTATCGAAGAAAATGCACAGATTTTTGATTTTGAATTAACGCAAGCTCAAATGACTCAACTGGCTTCATTGAATCTCAACAAACGTTTTGGACAAGACCCAGATAACTTTAAATTTGATTTTTAAATTATCAAAATCCGTGTCAACTGATGGACGTTTTGGTTCAGCAGGATAAGGTTTTCACAGGCATATGTTACGAATGCCACTCCGCACATATTATGGTCACATAACTATTGAATAAAGATAAAAACCCGCTCTCTAGTAGGAGAAGCGGGTTTTTCGTATAGAATTATTTTGCTTCTTTTACATAAGGAATGTAGTTAGAGAGCATTTTAGCCATATGTGCACGCGTAGCATTGTTTCCAGGCATAAATTTGCCATTTGAACCGCTAGCAATTTGTAATTCTTGCATAAGTGCAATAGCGTTTTGCGTTTCTGTATTGTATTTAGAAATATCGCTGAAATCAGCTGTTAAACCAGTTTTCGCATCATGCTGCAAGTTATAAGCACGTGCAAACATTAATGCTAGTTGAGAACGAGTTACTTTGGCAGTAGGATTGAATTTGCCATTTTGACCTTGTACGATGCCAGCTTCTGCGAGTGCTGTAATCTCTTTTTGTGTAGCTACTTCTAAACTCGTAATATCAGAGAATGTAGCTTCACCTTTTGCTTCAAGTTTTAACACACGTGCGATGAATGAAGCGGCCTGTGCACGTGTTAAATTAGCGTTTGGCGAATATGTTGTGGCTGATGTACCTTGTGTTAAATCACGGTAATAAAGATCACGAACGTAGCCCTCTGTTTCAGACCCTTTTGCAATATCTGTAAATGGAATAGTTGCTACAATACGACCTTCAACTTTAGCATCAACTTTTTTAAGCGTATTTAAATGATCGATAAACATTTCATAGTCAATTGTACCTGGCTCACTTACACGGCCGTCAGCATATACTTTTGCAAGTGTTTCGAAGCCATCGCCACCTTTAGCAGTGAAAGTATTTGTAGCACCTTTGTAAGTAGTGGCATTATCAAGTTCTTTACCGTTTAATTTAATAGAAGTGACACGTTTACCAGCTGCTGCCTTACCGTCAAATTCTACTTGTAAGCCAGAGAAGTGTAAGAAACCTCCAAATTCTTTCGGGAAGTCTTTCACACTATGTTCAGCAATTTCATAGATTTCAGCACCAGTCATTTTTACAATACCTAGTGCATTACCGAATGGCATGACAGTCATGACTTCACCTACAGTAATGTCCCCAGCGTCAATGCTAGCACGGATACCGCCACCATTTTGGAAGGCAAATTGTACTTCTGGGTCAATTTTTTGTGCACCAGCAAGCATACCGTCCGTAATGATGTTACCTAGGTTTGTTTCACCAGCACGAACGCCCCATAGACCACGCTTTCCGTCAAGTACTGAAACCGCTGTATTACCTGTAGACTGTTGTTTAACTGCAGCAATCTTTTCACTATATGGTGCTAATAATGCTGCTGCGTCAGCGTCAGCTTTTACAGGATTTTCTTTATCATTTAATGCATGTAATTGGCCAAAGTATTCAACAACTGCGCCGTTATCGTTGAAAGTTAGATCAAGCTCTCCTAAATTCTCGCTATATTGACCTGTTTGTACGATAATCGTTGGGTTTTTAAATGACGTATCAGCTTTTACAGCTTTATCTAATTTTGTATGTGTATGTCCACCTACGATAACGTCGATACCTTCTACCGCAGAGGCTAGCAATTGGTCATTATCAAATTCTTTTGAATCATCGAAACCTAAGTGTGTCAGTGCAATAATTTTATTGACACCTTGCTTTTCAAACTCTGCTACTGCTTTTTTCGCAGAATCGATATAGTTAGCAAATTGAACATTGGCAACACTTGAAATGGATGGTGTTTCTTCTGTTGTTAAACCGAAAATACCTACTTTTTCACCATCTACTTCTTTAATAATACCATTATAGATTTTACCGTTTTGGAAGTCTTTTGTAATTGTTTGAGATTGTAAGCCATCAAATAAGGAATCCTTTGAGAAATCCAAGTTACTTCCTAACAATGGGAAATCAGCACCTTTTACAAACTTCGCAAGTGCAGCATGTCCTTCAGGGCTTGACCCTAAATCGAACTCATGGTTACCAAATACCATTGCATCATAGCCCATTAAGTTCATTAACTTCATATCAACTTCTCCAGTGAATTGATTGAAGTATAGAGTACCAGAGAATACGTCACCCGCATCTAATAAAAGAGAGTTTGCATTTGCAGCACGTAGCTCTTTTACCTTTGTTGCGCGTTGTGGTGCAGCTTCAACGTGTGCGTGTGTATCATTCGAGTGTAGAATTGTTAAATTGAAACCGTCTTTCGTAGCTGTTGGTGTTGCTTCTTCAGCTTTTGCAGCAAAACCTGGTGTAGCTAGTAAACTCGCAGCGAGTGTTGTTGCTGCAATACTTTTAACCCATTTCATCAATGAATTCCTCCCTCATTATATGTCAGATGACTGACAATTTACTTTATTCTATCATGAAAAAAATCCATCGTCATTACCAATAATGGAAAATCAATATTAAATTTACTGTAAAATTTAGGGAGTTAATTATTAAATCATATATTTATACTTTTTTAGAATTATAAGTGAATTGATTTGGGGGATATGTTGTTATTTAATAGTCACCAAACAAACGCTATCAGCGCTAACCAAAATTCTTCGCACAGAAATATTTGATTGTCAACTTTAAGACCACGAGTTGATTGGAGCGAAGGCGGCGACTTCTGCGGGAACAGCATGAGCGAAAAGGCCCCTCAGGAGCGGAAAGCAACGGGTTCAAATAAATAAATACTTAAGAAAATTCCAATTTGCTTACTATATGGTCTTCAGGCACCATTTGTTCAAACTGTCAGCATGTCAATGGATGTCGTTCATTATTACTATTGTTCGTCATCCTATCCTCACCGCGATCATTTATAGACGACCCGAGTTGATTGGAGCGAAGGCGGCGACTTCTGCGGGAAAAGCATGAGCGAAAAGGCCCCGCAGGAGCGTAGCGACGAGGAGACTGAAGCCGTGCCCGCGAAAAGCGTCCGCCGTAGCGGAAAGCAACGAGTTCATATAGTTACTTCTATTTGAAAAGAAAAAAGCCATCCCAATTTCATTTGAGATAGCTTCTTCATCATAAAAGTGTAACGTAGACAGATATTTTGTTGTGTAGAAGCGATCGTGACTCCCAGAAAAGCTTGAAAATATTACTGGCTCTTGTTTGAGAAAAGTGTTACTGTTTTTCATCCTTTACTACGATGCGCTTATTTAAAAATGGATGTTCGAATTCTAATTGTATGGCGTGTAGTTCATAGTCACCACTCGCTGTTTCGCGTGCATCGTACATCGTATCTCCGATAATAGGATGACCGATATGTGCCATATGCACACGAATTTGATGCGTTCGTCCTGTTTCGAGAATCAGGTGAACAACACAAGAATGTTTATAGCGTGCTACAACCTCATAGTGAGTAACCGCATGTTGTCCTGTTTTTGACACGACTCGTCTCGTTGCATGGTGTCGGTCCTTACCGATAGATTCTGCAATAGTGCCAGAAGTAGAGCGCAGATTTCCTTGGACCTCCGCAGCATACGTACGAATGATTGTTTTTTCTTCGATCATTCGGTCAAATATCGATTTTGCAAGTGGATGCTTGGCAACAAGTAATAAGCCCTGTGTACCTTGGTCAAGACGATGAACATGCTCCGCATAAACACCATCTTGCTCCTTTATGTGCGCCATAACATGGTTCATGCACGTATGTGTATCACGCGCATCATTTGGGTGTGTCGCCATGCCTTTTGGTTTAGAGACAATCAAACAGTGGTCGTCTTCGTAGACAATATCAATCGCACACACGGGTGTTGGTTTATAGCTAGAAGAAGGGATAGGAAATGTGAATTTTATCATTGTTCCTGCTTGTAATGGTTCCTTCCACTGCAGGGGCTCGCCATCCGTTGTTGTGACCGCCTTTGCCATCCGTAATTCATGGACTAGTTTTTTTCCTAGTTTCCAATGATTTCGTAGTAGTTCCTCAACCGTCAAATTATTGTCATTTATTTTGTAATGAAACATCTATCTTCCTCCGTCGAAAAGAAGGCTGTGTAAAGGCCCCTTTATCTATTTTCTACCTAAATCGTACTCATGAAATTTTGATGCAAAAAAATTCGCTCTCTTTTGGTGGGCAATCAGCAAACCACACAGGTACTAAAGCATCTGCAGGTCTCGCTTGGTTCGCTGTCACACAAGAGTATCGCGAATTTTTTTTGTAGACAACTTATCATTTACAAAAGCATAGTTCAATTTGGAGCATCTATACCCAAATGGGATAGTCTCAATTTAATTATTTTCCTTCTTTTACAGTTTTCATTAAATAAAAGCTTGCCCCTGCAATTAAAATAAATGCTGTTAGCGCTAAAAATGGAATTGTGATGAAACCAAGCCAGTTAATGTATTGGCCTGTACAAGATACTGCACCGCAAGAGGGGGCTGAATCCGCTAAAAAGCTTAGTTTTTGAATACCATAATGATATAGTGATACGCAACCGCCGATAATGGCAAATACGGCTGTTGTTACAGCAATACGAGCATTTTTTTGAATAAAAGCAATGGTTGTCATAATGACAATTGGATACATAAAAATACGTTGAATCCAACACATTTTACAAGGCTCATAGTGACGGATTTCTGAAAAGTACAATGACCCGAATGTTGCAACTACAGAAACAATCCAAATGAATAATAAGCCATTTTCTTGTTTTTTAGACATATTAAAACTCTCCTTATTAGTAACCTTATACTTGTACGATTATAGATGTTCTGAATATAGAAGTAAATTATCTAGTAAGGATAGTGCAATCTATTTCCAACAAATGAAATTCAGTCTAAAGTATGAATGGCTGAAACGGACGCCTTTGACTTGGAAATGTTATCATTAAAATTAGTAACGCCAAAAAAAAGAGGTGTTTTTGTGAGAGAGAACGAGCACTCGAATATCAGTATTTTAAAAGAAATCGCTGAACTATTAAACGAGGAAACAGAAATTGTTACGATGCTAAAAGGCGCCCTTGTAAAATTTTTAAATGGAACCAATTTTGAAACAGGTTGGATTTTTTTTATAGATGCTAAGGGGCGGTCAGAGCTTGTTGTCCATGAGAATTTACCAGAGGCATTGGAATTTAAAAATTGTCATTATTTGAAAAAAGGTGGCTGTTGGTGTGTATCTCGATACCGCAATGAAGAACTAAAAAAGGCTTCTAATATTATCGAGTGTCAACGTATAGAAAGTGCTATAGCGGCAGATGTGGGTGATCACGCAGGTATCACCCATCACGCAACGGTACCACTTCAATCGGGGCAGGAGCGCTTTGGGGTTCTTAATGTAGCATCAAAAGATACGGTACGTTTTTCAGAGGAGGAGCTAGCCTTACTTGAATCGGTTGCCTTTCAAATGGGTTCCGCTATTAAACGAATTTTACTAACCAAGCAGGAGCAGGAAATGGCACTTGTGAAGGAGCGAAATCGTTTAGCACGTGACTTACATGATTCTGTCAATCAGTTGCTGTTTTCAGTTACATTGACGGCGAGAGCTGGGATTGAAATGAGCAACGATAGTGATGTAAAGGAAACATTTAAGGAGATTCAACATTTAACGCAGGATGCTTTAACAGAAATGCGTGCACTTATTTGGCAGCTTCGCCCCAAAGGCTTAGAAAATGGTTTATTAGAGGCGATTAAAGTCTATGCGGAAATGCTAGGCTTAAAGCTGCAAATAACGGTTTCTGGTGTGTTGCAATTTCCTTCACGTATTGAAGAAACGTTATTTCGTGTAGCGCAGGAGGCCCTCAATAATGTGCGTCGACATGCTGGCGTGTTAGAGGCGGCACTTTACATTACTGTAACTGCAACAGATATTTTGCTTGTCATTCGTGACGAAGGACGAGGCTTTGTGATTGATAAAAATGCTAGGTTGCTATCAATGGGCTTGCAGTCGATTAAAGACCGAGCAAAATCAGTTGGTGGCACAGCTGACTGGGTTAGTGAACTTGGCAAAGGAACGGAGCTGTTAATCAGATTGCCATATTAAGGGAGGGAATGAAAATGATTCGTGTATTAATAGCAGACGATCACCATGTAGTCCGTCGCGGATTATTATTTTTTTTAAAAACGCAAAAAGATATTGAAGTTGTTGGAGAAGCTAAAAATGGTATTGAAGCAATCGCATTAGCTGAAAGTATACAGCCAGATATAATTTTAATGGATTTGGTTATGCCGGAAATGGATGGTATTCAGGCAACAAAGCGTATTAAAGCTAAGTTACCACAAATACAAATTTTAATGTTAACTAGTTTTTCTGACCGAGACCATGTTGTGCCAGCCATGGAGGCAGGAGCAGCAGGCTATCAGCTAAAGGATATCGAACCAGATGAATTGGTTTTATCGATTCGTAGAATTATGCAAGGCGAGAATACATTACATCCTGAAGCAACATCAACACTTGAAATGGATAGACAACAATCAGAAAATGCACTACATGTGCTAAATCCATTAACGCCTCGAGAGCAGGATGTACTTGCAGAGCTCACAAAGGGGAAAAGTAATCGAGAAATAGCTTCTTCTTTATTCGTTACTGAAAAAACAGTTAAAACACATATTTCTAATATTTTCACGAAGTTACAGGTGCAAGACCGTACACAGGCTGCTCTATATGCCGTAAAGCATGGATTGACTGAAGGCAGTGGCATTTAGGCTGTTAGGTAGAAATGAATGAATAAAACATACCTATAAAAAATAGTAAACGGCGAGTTCCTACAAATTTGTAGTTGCCCGTCGTTTTTTGTTGAAATAAGAGTTATCTATTTTGAAATAATTTGTTGGAAAGTTCCATTAAAGTTGGGCTTGGTGTAAGTGCCAAGTCCTCCTTTAATTTTTGCTCATAGGCTAAAAAAATTTTATGTGCTTGTTTATGATGACCTGCATTCATTAGAACTTGCAAGTAGTATTCAAGCTTTTGTTCGTTGTACGGATCGTACTCTAACAGGGTGTTTAAATATTCAATGGCTGTTGCAGTTTCAGTTAATACAGTAGCCTGAAAACCTTTTTCTAATAAATCTATGTATGATTTATAAAGCTTATCTTTATATGTAGTTGCCCATCCATAATCATCAAATATTAATAAACCATTTTTATAGATAGTAAGGCATTGATTGATTAAAAAGATTGGTGGAAACTCTAATTTAGTAAAATCATTATAGTATTGTTGGAATTCATATAAATCACATGAGATATTAGGTTTTTCAAAAACATAATATTTATTGGAAAAGATGATACAGTTTGAATACCCTACGTTATTTAAAGTCTTTCTTAAGTAAGATAGCGCAGTGTGTAGGTTTGATTTAGCTCGTACATAATCTAAATCAGGCCAAAGAATTTCAATTAAATAATCACGATGAATAGGCATGTTTGGGTGCAAGATGAAATAAGAAAATAATTCTTTCGTCTTTTCAGTTTTGAAAGATACTAAGCTATTCTTGCTATACACAGCAAATTGATCGAAACATTGAACGTTTAACAATGTATTGCAAGCTTGTTGTGTTAATTGCTGCATAGAAAATTCATGCTCTATACGTAAAACTGTTTTTTCTAATCGCGCATGGCTAATTGGTTTTAGTAAGTAATCAAGACCACCAACTTCATATGCCTGTATAGCAAAATCTCGGTAAGAAGTGATAAATATAACACTTACATGTGGGCGATTAGCTTTTATAATATCTGCTACTTCAAGCCCATTCAGTTCATCCAGTTTAATCTCTAAAAATATAACCTCGAATTCCATGGAAGGAAGGTTATTTAGGAATAGTTTTACACTCGTAAAGGTTTGTATTACCTCGATTTGTTGAAAGTTTTGTAGTTTGTTTTGAAAATAGTGTAAAGCTAAAGGTTCATTGTCAATTAAAACGGCTCTAATCACATCAAAATCTCCTTTATACAATTAAATTGAAGACCATTAAACTCTAGTTCATTGCTTTTGAAAAGGCTCCTCATATATAGAGAATAGAATTTTTTTATGTTGTGTTAAGAGAATTGAAATAATTGTATAAGCGTTCTTATACTATTTTAATGAAACCGAAAAACAGCGTGATTAAAATAGAAAAATAGCTCATTCAATACTTATTCGAGATTCTTGAGTTATTTTTTTCTTTTATTGGCAAAAAACCATATTGTTTGTAATAATTTATCAGGCGTAATTATAGTACATTTGACTTAAACAAAACTCAAAAAGTACTTAAATAATACTTAATAACAAAAGGAAATAAAATTAAGATGTTATAGTAAAAAAATTTTAACATGAACCTCTCATTGTACTAAAAGGAGTGAGCAAAATGAAACTAGACCGTTTATTAACGATGACCATGATTTTAATTAACCGTAAAAAAGTGAAGGCACAAGAATTGGCTGAGTTGTTTGATGTGTCAGTTCGTACGATTTATCGAGATGTAGAAACGCTTAGTCTTGCTGGAGTTCCTGTTATGAGTCAGCAAGGAGTGAATGGAGGGTTTAGTGTAATAGAGGGTTACAGAGTGGATAAGCAAGTGTTTACAAAGGATGAGCTTGCCTCTCTTTCTATTGCTATCAAGAGCGCTCTGACCTCCTATGAGGATGTCCACGCGGAGGCCGTGCTTGAAAAGTTAACCGGTGTTGCAGATACCAAAGTGAAACAATCCATTGATCAAATATTCATTGATCTAAGTCCATGGGGGCACAACGTCATATTAAAAGAACAGATTACGCAAATTAAAAAAGCAATTGAAAACGAGTATTGTGTGAGTTTTATCTATTCTACAGGCTATGGACAGACAACAAACCGAGTCATTGAGCCACATACTTTAGTACAAAAAGGGAAAGTTTGGTATGTGTATGGCTATTGTCTATTAAGGAGAAGTTTTCGTGTATTTAAGATTTCAAGAATGAAGGATTTAAAAAAAGAGATGACGTCTTTTACACGCAAGGAAGTTAATTTAGAGGCATTGCCATGGAATGAAGATTGGTATCAGCCCCAAAACTTAGTTGACCTTACGTTGTCATTTGATGTGAAAATTGTGACATTAGTGGAAGAGACGTTTGGTACAGAAAACGTAAATATCGAAAATTTGATCGTTCAAGTATCATTACCAGAAGACGAATGGCTATACGGTTTCTTACTCAGCTTTGGTAATCGAATAAAGATTCTTAATCCTCCTCATATCAGTGAGATTGTGCAAGAACGTGCGCAGGAAATTGTGAAATTATATAAAGACAATAGAAGTTAATCTAATAGATGACATACAGATGTCAGGTTTGGTTGGTTATAGTAATGACAAATAGACGAAGGGTGGATTTAAACATGCAAAGTCAATGTCAAAGTTGTGGAATGCCGTTAGTGGATGAGAAATTATTAGGTACGGAAAAAGAAGGTCAAGTGAGTCAAGAGTATTGTACATATTGTTATGGAGAAGGTGAATTTAAGCAGCCTAATCTAACAATTAAAGAAATGATTGAAATATGTGTGCTCCATTTAAAGGAAGATGGTATGGGAGAAGATGAAGCACGACAAATGTTAGCTTCCTTTTTACCTAGTTTAAAAAGATGGAGAAAGAGTGAAAGTATCAAACCTGTTGTCATTGAGAAAGATGCTTTTAATGTGGTAGGGGTGGCAGCACGAACAAGCAATGCTAATGAGATAACAGCACAAGCAAAGATCTCTCATCTATGGTCGGCATTTTATGAACAAAATGTCGCGCAGCAAATTTCAAATCAAGTGAACCGAGCAGTAACATACGGTTTGTATTCTGATTATGAGAGTGATGTGAATGGCCATTATACTCTGACGCTTGGAATGGAAGTATCAGCAATTGATGAAATTCCTGAAGGCATGGAAGCAAAGTCAATCCCAGCTGCAAAGTATCTGGTCTTTACATCGGAAAAAGGGCCAATTACGGAGGTTGTCATTAAAGCGTGGCAGGATATTTGGGCTTGGTTTGGCAATTCACAGGAAGAAAGAACTTATACTGGCGATTTTGAAAAGTATGATGAACGATGTGCCAACCCAAATGAAGCGCAGGTCGATATCTATATAGCGATTAAGTAAAAGACCATTCTAATTTACATTGTTTCAAAAAAGAACAACATAAAACAAGGGGCTGTCCCAAAAGAAAAAACAACATGCTTAGAGATGGCCAAGTATGCTATTTTTTTGATGCAAAGGTAAAAATCCGCGTAGACTCCTGCGAATCGTATTTGCGACGAAAGCATGAGTGAAACGGTAGCGACAGGAGCAGGAAAAGCAAGAGCATGAGACCCAACAGGGAATGTTTAGTGGAACGAAGACTAAAGTCGTCACGTCCTGTGACAACGCCTTCGTGACCAACATCCTGTTGCTCTGATGGGCTCATGCCTTGCTCGCGGAAAGCAAAGCAGATTTTTACCATATAGGAAGGCGGACGTTATTGTTTGAAGGACTTTTTAGACAGTTCCTTGTTGTCATCTGCTGGAGCAATTACCTCCATATGTGGTTCAATGTGCACGAGCACCTGACAAAATGGGTTTTCGCGCATTACGGTGTGTTCGATTTCCTCAGTAATGCGATGACTTTCGAAAACATTTAAATAAGGATTCACAGTGACCGTCACATCGATAAAGTACATATTGCCATGTGCCCGTCCTTTGAAATCCAACAGCTCAATCACACCATCTACATTGCGTATTAATACGGACAATGTTTCAACTTCGTCAATATTAAAGGCATCTGTTAGACTTTGAACCGCTTCCCAAAAGATTTCTACGGCAGTCTTAATAATAAGAAAGGCAACCACTAATGCAGTCAGCGTATCGATGATCGGAAAGCCGAAAATCGCACCAAAAATCCCGATGGCTGTTCCAATACTAACGAGGGCATCTGAGCGGTTATCGTAAGCGGCAGCTTTTACAGCGGCACTACGAATTTTTTTAGCTAAGGCTAAGTTATAGCGATAGACAAGATACATAACAATGGCACTGCCAATAGCTACATAGGCAGTTAATAAAGATGGTGTCGAACCAGTAGGTTCCCAAAGGCTTTTTAAAGAATTGAAAAGAACCTGTAAGCCGACAATTAGCATAATAAATGAAGCAACAAGTGATGCAACGGTTTCAGCGCGTAAATGGCCATATTGGTGATTAGAATCAGGTGGTCTTTGCGCGATACGTAAGCCGATTAAAACAGCAATGGATGCGATGATATCCGTTGTATTGTTCAGTCCATCTGCTTTTAATGCTTCTGATGTGCCTAAATAACCAATTGTCAGTTTTGTTGAGCTCAGTATTAAGTAAGTACCGATGGATAACCAAGCACCTTTTTCCCCTTGCCGTAAATTTGTATAGAGCTCCATTTTGTTTCCTCCTCGCAAAACTTTAGGGCATTATAAAACGACTCCCTTATATGAAAGGGAGTCGTTTTAGCATGTTTATTTATAGTCTTTCAATTCTTCGGTTTCATTTGCTAAATCAAGTTCAGGTAATTTTAGAACTTCTAAGTATAGTATATGGTGACCATCTAATTCTTTAGCTGTGAATTCATAGCCCTGCATCTCAATGCTATCACCTTCAACCGCATCAAAACGTTTCGTCATGAACCAACCACCGATTGTATCGATATCATCATCTTCTATGTCAGTACCTAGCATATCATTGACGTTTTCTAGTAGCATTTTTGCATCTAAAATAAAATGATCTTCGGCAATTTCTTGTACTTCGGGGATTTCATCTTCATCGAATTCATCTTGGATATCTCCGACAATTTCCTCGATAATATCTTCAATCGTTACTAAACCTGATGTTCCGCCATATTCATCCATTAAAATAGCCATATGAATACGTTCTCGCTGTATTTTTAGTAATAGCTCATTGATTTGCGTAGTTTCCATAACACGTATAATCGGCTGCATATAGTCAAGCACAGGTTTGTCACCATTTACAGGATCTTTAATGTATGCCGTTAATAAGTGTTTCATGTTTACTAAGCCGATAATATGGTCCTTATCGCCATCAATAATTGGATAACGGGTATATTGCTCGACGCCCATTAAATCAAATACTTCCTTAATCGTCAGCTCTTTTTCAATTCCGACGATTTCAGTACGTGGTACCATAATTTCTTTTGCAAGACGATCTGAGAACTCGAAAATACTGTTAACATATTCATATTCTGAGTTATTAATTTCTCCACCCTTTAAACTATCAGACAAAATCATTCGTAGCTCTTCTTCAGTGTGTGCTACTTCTGATTCTGACATCATCTTAAGCCCGAACATGCCTGTTAACGCTCGTGCTGAGCCGTTTAACAATTTAATGATGGGATACGTAATGTTGTGGAATAAAATTAATGTGCCAGAAAGATTTAATGTGACAAATTCAGCTTTTTGGATGGCTAAAGTTTTTGGCGCCAATTCCCCAATAACTACATGCATAAAAGTGACAATTGAGAATGCAAGTATGAATGAAAGGATAGATGTTATACTACCGTTCAAATTTAAAAATTCAAACACTGGATGTAAAATGATTTCAAATGTAGGTTCACCAAGCCAACCAAGACCAAGTGCCGTGATGGTGATACCTAACTGACATGCAGATAAGTATTCATCTAAATCTGAAATAACCCGTTTTGCATTTTTCGCTTTTTTATGTCCTTCTGCAAGCAATTGATCAATCCGGGTAGCTCTTACTTTAACGATAGCAAACTCTGTTGCAACAAAAAATCCTGTCATTATAATTAGTAGAGCGAATGCCGCCAACCTTATGGTTATTTCCAATATGTCTCCGTCCAAATAATTCCTTTGCTCCCGCCCAAATGAGGGAAGTAAACAAAGTGTACACCTCCTATGATTTAAAAAATTGTTGGATGTTTCAATCATAAATTATTTAGTAGCAAAACACAAATATTGACAACCACTTTTTCGATGGAATTAAAGAGGACAATTCATTTTGAAAAAACGAGCATTTTGAACGACAAATGATTGAAAATCAAAATACAATATGCTAACTTTATATGGAGCAAGGATAGTTTGTTTAGAGAAAGAAGCATTTGCATCTCATATAAAACGACACGTCAAAAATCTCAAGAGAGCTTTACTTGCGGATTTTTTTAAATGAATTATTTTCAATATGCAACAAAAAAGAGGTTGTCTCATCTGAGATAACCTCTTTTTCTGTCCGCAAGTAGAGCATAAACGCTCAAAGTAATAAACCTGCTTTACTTTCATGCGGTTTTATTGTTGTTGGAAACGTAATTTAAGGCAAGCTTTTTCCACGTCATGTGTTGTCTCTTTGAAAGGAACAACCCCTGAAAACGTGGAGATTGTGATAGGTGCCTTTTCTGTAAGCCCTTGTTGCGTTAATACATAGTTATTTCCGTTATATGAAAAATACATATTTTTTATCGAACGTTTTCCCATTAACGTGCTAGGAGAATCAAAGAAAGCTTTTAATTGGCTACAATATTCATTATAGAAATTACTACTAAAGCCTGTAAGCGTCTCGAATTTTTTACTATCAATAGTACCGGCCTCATTGGCTAATTCGAAAATTTTAGCGGAAAATTCAGAAAAAAGTTCCTTTACCTTTGCACGTATTAATGCTTTTGAATTATAGCTGTTTAAGTCATCTGAAAGTGTGACTTTACTCATTGAAATAGCCCCCTGCATAAAAAACATTTAAGAATATCCTTATTTATTAAATGTATAAGAATAATACAGGAATATCAATATGAATAAGCAATATTTGCAAAATTAGCGTCCAAATAGTAGTGAAATTTCTGCATATTTATGAGATGTAAGAGTAAAAAACTGTTGTTTTGTTAATCGTAAACATGGTAAAGCATTAGCTCGTGAATCATTTTTTTAACATCGTCTTCGTTTGGTGGTATAGGTCCAATCCATCGTATTTCACCATCTTTTAAATATTCTGCAACGTAGCGTTCTCGTTGATAGAAGAACGAAATAGTCCAACCTGGGAGCTGTGTGTTTTCAAAAAGAGGCTTAAAGCTAAAATGCTGTATCATAAACATCCTCATTTCCATCTGTAGTTACTTATCATTATTCAAGGATAGTGGTTATTTTGCAACTATTCAATTTTATGGGGGTATTTCTTTCGTGGAATTTCATTGCTCTGCTATAATAAGTGCAGAAGGCGACAAAATACGCCACAGTGAATACGATTGAAATGAGGATACTAATGGACAATTTTCTAGTGACATTATTATTTATGGCAGTCATTGGTGCAGCGATCGGCGGCGTCACGAATCATCTAGCAATAAAAATGCTTTTTCGGCCACATGAGGCTATCTATATTAAAAATTGGCGCGTGCCGTTTACACCTGGTCTTATTCCTAAGAGACGTGATGAATTAGCAAAGCAGCTTGGGTTAACGGTTGTAAATTATTTATTGACGCCCGAAACCTTTAGAAAGAAATTTTTCTCGAAGGACATTCAAGACAAAGTGGAGCAGTTCGTCCAATCAAAAGTACAAGAAACTATTTTTACTGATGATAAAACGATTCAAGATTGGTTGAATTTAGCTGGCTTTGCTAACATGCCAGCTACAATTGAACAAAAAGTAGAGGCAATTGTTGCAGGACAATTTGAATCAGTAAAAAATACATTATCAACGAGCTCTATTCGTACACTGTTATCAGCGGACATTCAAAATGTAATCGATGCCAAAATTCCAGTAGCAGTTGGACATATCTTGGAAAAGGGTGAGGATTATTTTTTATCACCAGAAGGCGAATTGATAATAAAGGCAATGATTGATGATTTCTTATCATCTAAAGGTTCTTTTGGTGGCATGATTAATATGTTTTTGGGTGATTCCTCGTCACTAGTAGGCAAAGTCCAACGTGAACTTGTAAAGTTTATACAGGCACCAGGAACGACATCTCTATTAACGAAAATTTTTATGCAGGAATGGGAAAAACTTAAGGACCGTCCAGCAATGGACTTTCTTGAGGATATTAACTTTGAGCCGATTTTAGCGAATTTACAAAGTTATGTAAAAGAGCAATTAGCAGTAGCGGAGCGATTAAATCATCCAATATCGTATTATTGGCCTGAAGGTAGTACGTGGATGACAGAAAGTGTTGTTCCACGATTAATCGAAAAAGCGTTTATCCAGGCTGAAGACAAGTTAGAAGACGTGCTAAAGCGTTTAAACTTACAGGAAGTTGTTCGTGAGCAAGTAGATTCATTTCCAGTATCTAAACTGGAAGAGCTTGTATTAGGTATTTCAAAGCGAGAATTTAAAATGATTACCGTTCTTGGCGCAGTACTTGGTGGTTTAATTGGGATTGTGCAAGGTTTAATTGTCTATTTTATTTAAAAAGGGGATTATGTTGATGATTAATATTTACAATGAAATTAATGCATTAGAAGGAACTTTCCGTAAGACAGCCGAATTTGAGACTTTAAAAGAAGCTGTAGAAGTCGTGAAGGCAGATGAAGAAGCATTAAATGTATTCAAAAACTTCCGTAAGATTCAAATTGAATTACAGAAGAAGCAGTTAGCTGGTGAGGATTTACTGGAAGATGAGCTTGTCTATGCACAAAAAGCGGCACAGCTTGCCCAGCAAAATGAAAAAATCTCCGCTATGCTTGAGGCAGAGATGCAGCTAAGCAAAGTGATCGAAGAAGTAAACCGCATTTTAGTAAAACCAATACAGACATTGTATGAAGGAATTCAATAAAGGTAACTAAGTTGTCTCACCGTCCGGCGGAAGCGATGGATCAACCGGCGATAAAGAGTGTCAAACCGGCGATATTGCGATTCCTATCAGCGAAGCCATTGTCTACTCCTCATTTGGCTAAATAGCTTTTTTAGGAATAATTAAACGGATATTTGCACATATAACAGGTAAGTAGAAAAACGTGTCTCAGTAAATCGAGGCACGTTTTAACTTTATTTAGCAGTTGTTGTCTCGACTTCAAAAATAGAACAACTCAAAAAAAAAATGTAATTATCGTTCATTGCCATTAATGCACATGATTGGGAACGAATAATTAGCTAAAATAATGGAGGGAATGTTATGCATATATCAATTGAATGGACCTATAAAACGCCAAAAGGTGCGGGGACAATTTTGCACTCTGATGAAATGCCAGCAGCACAAGCCTTATTATTAGCAGAGGATATGGAGCGGACAGGTCGCGTTAAGTCACTACAATTCATAGATCGCCAAGATGTAATATGGTCGATTAAAGAGCTGAAGGCATACTTAAAAGAAGTAGATACTGAGCCACATAACATTACGGTCTATTTTGATGGGGGATTTGACCGTACTACTAAACAGTCAGGATTAGGGTGTGTCATTTATTATGAACAGAATGGTAAGCCATACAGGTTAAGAAGAAATGCCTCTTCTGCTGAACTCAGATCAAATAACGAAGCAGAATATGCAGCTCTTTATTTAAGCTTAGTGGAGCTAGAGTTATTAAATGTCCATCATCTACCTATTAGCTTTGTAGGCGATTCGCAAGTTGTTCTCAATCAGTTAAGTGGAGAATGGCCAGCATTAGAAAAAGACCTAGCAAAGTGGGCAGATAAAATTGATGCAAAGTTAAACGAGCTAGGGATCCAGCCTGAATACAAGCCAGTATCGCGGAAAGATAATTCAGAAGCGGATCGACTGGCAACGCAAGCTTTAAAAGGCATTGATATTACAGGGTTGAGGGAGCTAGTTAAATAATAAGTTGCCACGAGTATTTTACTTTGAAAGTAATGGGAGACTTCTCAAAATTTGAGTCGTCTCCTTTTACGTGAATATACCTACAAATGCAAATGTGTTAGGCAATTGGTATTTTTCCTTTTTATCATAAATTTTCCTGTGCAAGCTGTAACTTTTTCCATTTTAAAGCTACTACTTCCATGAACCTAAAAATGAGGAGAGATTATTATGAAAATGAAAAAAATTGTACCCGTAGCTATGACAGCGTTGTTATTTGGGAGCGTAGCAGTAGCACCAGTTGCTTCAGCAAATGAAGGAAATTCGGCACAAGCACAAGAGCAAGTTCCGCAGATTCAAATTGATCCAGTCCATATTTTCAACAACACGTATGGAACAATTGATCATGTAAATGTTGGTGAAAATATTACATACTACACGTTAAAAGACGGTGAACAATCGAATATTCTTGAGGTAACAAATGAAACACTTATTTTTGATAATACAGGGAAAAAAGTGGAACTTCAAAAAGGTGATAAAGTAGTGGCTTACACATTTGCAAACAAGCCTCAAAAAGCAATTTACCCACCACAATTCACTCCTGATGTTATCATAGTTGAAACAGAGGAAGCAGGATTTGTAGAAGTCGATTATTTCTTTGAAGACTTAACAAATACTTACGATATTTTAAAATTAAATATCGCTGAAAATACTGAGCTTTTAAATATTAAAGGGGAGAAAGTAACAGCGGAAGACTTGTCAGAGAAACATTTAGTTGTGTTCTATACAGCTTCAACAAAAAGTATCCCAGCTCAAACAACGCCTTCGAAAGTAATAGTTCTTGATGATGAGAAACAAAATACTACGGAAATTCCAAATGTACAAGCAGAAATCGCAGAAATACTAGCGACTGATTATTATGAAGTAGATGGAACGAAGATGGTGCCATTACGCGTGATTGCAGAAAAGCTTGGCTACACTGTAGAGTCAACAGGGAAAGGCGCAATTATTTCAAAAGGTAATTTATCGTACACAATTACTCGTGGAGAAAAAATGTTTGGTTATAATAAAGCATTGTTTCCTTTAGAGGTAGAGCCAGCATTGTTAGAGGCTCAAAAAACATATGTACCTGTTGAATTTGTAGAGACTTATTTAAAATAATTTAAATCATTGCCCATGGTGTTTTTACGAGAAGTAATTAATAAGCATTATATCTGAAAGTAAGCTAGATTGTTTAAAGTCCGTTTATAGTGCTCAATATTTTATGTGGCAAAGCACATTACTAATTAATTTTAGTAGTGTGCTTTTTATTTTTTTGGCAAAAACAAATGACAATTGTCGGAATTTTTTTTGAAGGAATGTGTATCCATAAAGTTTTGAGCTAATAGTAATTCATCAGAATACAGTAGCGTGTGATGGACATGCTGTTCAAAAAACTTTTTTGCATTTGCATAATGCTCGTTGATAGAGATGGCACCGTAAACATCTGGATGATCTAAAATATATATAAAATCACAAAGAACCTGATGAGTTTGATATTTTAGTATAACTGTTATAAAAAATGTTCTTTCATCACAATGTTGTAAATCAAAATAATGGAAAGTTACTTCTATTTTGTGGGTGATGCTTGAAACGGAAGAAAAATAATGTTTTTTCATAAGGACCATTATCAACACTACCTTTATTAGAAATTATAGTATTACTTAATAAATATGTCTATTTTTATTCAGAATATTCAGTCTTTATAGGTGGTTAACATAGTAGCTTTGCGTAAGCTTATCAAAATTTGTTAAACTATTGATGCAATCAATTATCGGTCATTTCGGTAAAAATGGAATATTGAAAGAAGAGAGCGAAAAAGATGAAAATTATTCACATAGATCAAAAATATCCTGAGGATTGGATTCGAGTTTTAAATCATATTGCGAATTTATTTTTTGAGGATTCCAAGCTAAAAGTTGAAGCACATGGAGCTGATATGGCGGTTACTTTTACATACCACGTTGAAGCAGATTTTTCTGTATATACGAATGCTGTCCTAGAGGTAGATGGCAAACGATATACGAATGATTATCATATTAAATACGATACTGAAGCTGTTGGACGTGAGCTAAATATACGGATGAAGCGTGCATTATCACATGTATTTTTAGATGTGTTAGAACAGTATTCGGGTATGCATCAACAATGGGGAATATTAACAGGCGTGCGACCAACAAAACTGTATCATAAATTCCGAAAGGCTGGCATGAACGATGCAGAAATTGCTGAGGTACTTATACGAGATTTCCGTCTGTCACAGGAAAAGGTTGAGCTACTAAAGGAAATTGTGGCTCGTCAGTTAGTGACAATTCCAGATTTAGATAACATAGGTAAGGAAATTAGCGTTTATATCGGTATTCCATTTTGCCCGACAAAATGCGCTTATTGTACATTCCCAGCCTATGCAATTGGCAGTAATCGCAAGCAAGGTCGTGTAGCTACATTTTTAGACGGACTACATATTGAGTTGCGTGAGATGGGGAAATGGTTGACGGAAAATAATATGAAAATTACTTCGATTTATTGGGGTGGTGGGACACCAACTTCTATTGAAGCACATGAAATGGATGCACTATATCAATCGATGTATGAATCTTTCCCTCATCCTGAAACCATTCGTGAGGTGACGGTTGAAGCAGGGCGTCCTGATACGATCACACCAGAAAAATTAGCTGTGCTGAAAAAATGGGGCATTGATCGGATCAGTGTCAATCCTCAGTCGTATACGGATGAAACGTTAAAGGCAATTGGTCGTCATCATACGGTACAAGAAACCGTTGATAAGTTTTGGCTAGCACGTGAATCGGGTATGAATAACATTAATATGGATTTAATTATTGGCTTGCCAAATGAGGGGACTTACGAATTCCAGCATTCATTGAATGAATCAGAAAAAATGCAACCAGAGTCGCTAACTGTTCATACGCTATCATTTAAGCGTGCATCAGAAATGACGCGTAATAAAGCTAAATATAAGGTAGCAGATCGAGATACAGTTGCAGAAATGATGCATATGGCGCAAGTGTGGACGAAAGATAATGATTATGTACCGTACTATTTATATCGACAAAAAAATATTTTAGGAAATTTAGAAAATGTTGGCTACAGTAAAGCGGGAGAGGAAAGTATCTATAATATCGTTATTATGGAAGAAGTACAGACGATTTTAGGGGTTGGATGTGGGGCATCCTCGAAATTTGTTCATCCCGAAACAGGGAAGATTACGCAGTTCCATAATCCTAAGGACCCTGCAGCCTATATCATGACTTTTGAAGAAGCAACAGCAAAAAAAATCGAACTGTTAAATGATTTATTTAAATCTTAACAATAAAGGGCTATAAGAAAGTAGACTATTACTTTTTTGATAGCTCTTTATTGTAATCGTAAGGAACAGGCCATTTTTAACATGACAACATCATCAAAATATTGCGGATCGTAGCCTGTAAACTCTCTAATTTTATTTAGTCGATAGCTGAGAGTAAGGCGATGAATGTGACTGTTGAGCACAAAGCTTGAGTTGTATATGTAAAAATTGCAATCAAAAAAAGCTTGTAATGTTTTAATTTGCTTCATACTTAATTTGTTGAAAAAGCGCTATAAATTGTAAGCGTTTATATCAAGAGCTTATTAAAAAATACCAAAGATTTGAATATTTGTGACTGTAACATTTGGATAAATGTGGATAGTCGTAAACAGTGGAGGTATGAAATGAAGGTAATTATTAGTCCAGATTCCTATAAAGGCACTTTGTCAGCAATTGACGTTGCAAATGCGATGCAAGAAGGTATCAAGGACGTTAATCAATCGATTGAAACAGTCATTCTACCGGTAGCCGATGGAGGAGAAGGTACGCTAGCATCTCTTATTGCTTCAACGGGAGGGCGGTATATTACAGAAAATGTGTTAGATCCATTGGGCAGGATGATTGAAGCCCAGTATGGTGTGCTTGGTGATAAAGAAACATGCGTAATTGAGATGGCACAGGCCTCCGGTATCATGCTGTTACAGGACAGTGAGAAAAATCCAGAAATAGCCACGACATATGGAACAGGTCAGTTAATAAAGGCTGCTCTTGATGAAGGATTTAGAAAGTATATTATCGGTATTGGCGGTAGTGCCACAAATGATGCCGGTATCGGGATGTTAAAGGTGCTTGGTCTGCAATTGAAGAAGGAAGATGGTACACCAATCGCTGAGGGAGTATCTGCATTGTTAGATTTAAAGTCTATTGATGCAAGTCGTTTAGATTCACGTTTGGCTGATGCAAATTTTATTATTGCATGCGATGTAGATAATCCATTGATCGGTGAGTATGGGGCAACAGCAATTTTTGGCCCACAAAAAGGGGTGAATAAACAACAAATAGCCTTTTACGATAGTTGTTTAAAGCATTTTGCAGATATCGTTGAAAAACAGTATCAGATTCGCTTACATGATTATAAGGGAGCAGGTGCAGCTGGGGGTTTAGGAGGTGCGTTAATAGCTTTTTTACATGGTACTTTTCATGCAGGTATTGATATTGTGATAGATGCCGTACAGTTAAAAAGGCATTTAGTAGACGCACAATTTGTGATAACAGGTGAAGGCAAATCCGATCGGCAAACATTACATGGGAAGGCGCCATTAGGGGTGGCGAATGTGGTAAAAGCAACAGATGTGCAGTCGGTCTTATTGTCGGGCGCTATTGATGAAAACGATAAATTAGCATTGCTTGAGCACTTCGCAATAGTCGAATCTTTAGTTGATGAAAATATTACTTTGCAACAGGCAATGCAAAAACCGTATCACTTCATCCGCTTGAAAACAAAAAAGATATTTGGGTTACTACACAGTACAGTGGGATGAAAGTCACTAGGCACAAACTGTCGCAACATTACTACGAGGGCTTGTAACAATTATTGTAACGATGATTTTATGGTTGATATGAGTTTAATAAGAAAAGTGAGCTGCCTTCGGGTGAGCTCTCTTTTTTGTATAATAGAATAATAGAAAGGAAGTAATTTGATGAAAAAAATGATTTTAGGACTATTTTGCCTTGTTTTACTAGCTGGTTGTACGATGTCGGTGGAAACGGAAAAACAACCAGTAACAGCAGGACAAAACATGCGTGTGCATTTTATTGATGTAGGTCAAGGGGATTCGATTTTTATAGAATCACCAAATGGCAAAACAATGCTTGTTGATGGGGGTGTCAAAGGTGCTGGTCAACAGATTGTCTCTTATTTACATGAACTAGGTGTGAAAAAGCTTGATATTGTGGTAGCAACACATCCGGATGCTGACCATATTGGTGGATTAATCCCTGTGTTGAATTCCATCGACGTTAAGCAATTTTACGATTCAGGGAAAGTACATACATCACAAACCTTTGAAGAAATGCTGACGCTTATTGATACAAAAAATATTCCATATGATGTGCCAAAAACAGGTGACGAGATTGTATTTGATGAGCAAATAAATGTAAAAGTGCTAAACGCAGATGAAACCGCATCAGATAATAATGACGCGTCCATTGTACTAAAACTTACTTATGGTGCTGTGTCATTTTTATTAACGGGCGATGCCGGAGTGGCTTTAGAAAAGGAAATGCTAGCGCAAGATGTTAAAGCGACAGTGTTAAAGGCTGGTCATCATGGCTCTAATACAAGTAGCTCGCAAAATTTTATTCAAGCAGTGCATCCAGCAGTAACTGTCTTGAGCTATGGGAAAGACAATAAATACGGGCACCCACACGATGAGGTTGTAGAGCGGTTACAACAGATTGGTAGTAAAATTTATGCAACGGCCGAAGCAGGGACTGTTACCGTGTCAACAGACGGGGTAAACTATGATGTAAGTGCGAAGGAATGGTCGGGAACAGTTGCCACTACATCAACAGCTCCACAGGGTGTAGTAGAAATGATAAGCAAAGATTTAGTAAATGAAATTGTTGCTATTCAAAATAACAGTAAAGAACCAGTTGTACTGAAAGATTGGCAGCTTGTATCAATAGAGGGTAATCAGATTTTTAACTTTCCAAATGTGACATTGCAGCCTGGTAAAACGATATATGTCACAAGTGGGTCAGACGCACGTGAGGGACAAAATTATTTGAAATGGACGACAAGACAAATTTGGCTAAACGATGGAGATGCTGCACAATTACGTAATGCGAAAGGGGAAATTGTCAGTGAGCTCGACTAAATACACATTGGACCGTATTGAAGATGGTTACGCTATTTTTTTAAAATATCCAGATGAAGTAGAACAGGCTATTATATCGATTGCTGCAATTGATCAACCAATCCAAGCGGGTGACCGTGTACTTATAAAGGAAATCGATGACACCTATCATATCGAAATTTTACAAGAAGAAACAGAGCAAAAAAAAGAAGAAGTTCAAAGTTTAATGGAAAGATTACGCAGAAAAAATAACCATGCTGATAGTTGAATAAACTTTTCCCGCAAAGTACGAGGTCCTATCAACTTGTAATGTTATTATCAATGTTGTTAAAGCATTTTACGAGTAAAACACTACGCTGTGTTACTCGTATTTTTTCATTGAAAGATACAGTTCGTAAAGACCCTTGAGGAGCAGGAATATGCATAAAATGCTATGCTAACAATTTTGAAAATATGCTAAAATAAGCGATAGGAATGCTTTCTTCAAGTAGAAAAGAAGCTAGGAGCTGACACAATGTCAATTAATACAATTATTTTTGATTTAGATGATACGTTATTATGGGACAAAAAATCTGTTAAAACAGCATTTGAAAAAACGTGCGAATATGCAGCAACAGTACATACGGTAGATCCAAATGACTTAGAAGAAGCAGTGCGCAAAGAAGCACGTGCACTTTATGAAGGCTATGAAACATATGATTATACGGTGTTAATTGGCATTAACCCATTCGAAGGCCTTTGGGGTACATTTGATGATACAACTGAGTCTTTCCAAAAAATGAAAGGTATCGTGCCGGGTTATCGTACAGATGCATGGACAAAGGGGCTAGCGGCTCTTGGTATTGAAGATGCAAAGCTAGGGGCAGAACTGGGGGAACGTTTTGTAGCAGAACGTAAAGTATCGCCGTTTTTATATGAAGATACTTTTGCAGTTCTAGATGAACTAAAAGGTAAGTACCAACTCATATTACTAACAAATGGAGCGCCAAGCTTACAAAACTTAAAGCTAGAAATTACACCGGAAATCGCACCATACTTCGACCATATCATTATTTCAGGGGACTTCGGTAAAGGTAAACCAGATGCATCCATCTTCGAACATGTCTTAGAAAAGGCTGGTATCTCAGCGGACGAGGCGATTATGGTAGGTGATAACTTAAATACTGATATTTTAGGTTCATCTCGTGTTGGTATGCGTAATATTTGGATTAACCGTGAAAATAATGTGTTAAACGGGGCTGTAACACCAACTTATGAAGTTGATTCTTTAACAGCTTTATTAAAACTAGTGAATAAGTTGTAATTTAAAAATGTACTGATTCCTCGATGAATCAGTACATTTTTGTTTTTTTAATTTTGTCGAAACAGTTTACAGCAGGTATGTTCTTTATAGTAAAAAATGGCCTGAGTACTTAAACTCGGGCCATTTTATTGATTATATAAAATTATAGGTCAATTGCTTTTACTTCGTCGATGTTTTCAAGTTGTGAAACAAATGCTAAGTCTTCATCTGTGACAACATTATCGACAGTTAGCATCATCACCGCAGTCCCGCCTACTTGTGCACGTCCAACTTGCATTGTTGCAATATTGATGTCTTTTTCAGCAAGCTTTGTTGCTACGCGACCGATTGCACCTGGTTTGTCTGTGTTTTTAATATATAGAAGGTGACCTTGTGGGATAACGTCAACAACATACTCTTCTACTTTGACAATACGTGCGCCAAGACCATTTAATAATGTACCTGCAACTGTATGTGTTTCATTAGCAGTTTTTACTTCAATTGTAATTAAGCTCGTGAAGCCTTTAGCTGTTGTTGTTTTGTGTTCGTTAATTTTCATGCCGATACGTTCAGATAGGTAACGAGCATTTACGTCATTTACATGATTACCATGATTTTTAGAAAGTAACCCTTTTAGTGCGTTTGAAGTTAATGGGCGCACATCATAGTTTGCTACTTCACCAGCATATGATAAGTTAATTTCTTTAACTGGTTCAGCAGTTATTTGAGATAAGAATGAACCAAGTTTTTCTGCTAATTCGAAGAAAGGCTCAACCTGTGCAAGTAGTTCTTTCGGAATTGAAGGCATGTTTACTGGGTTTGTAACAGTACCTGTTTTATAGAATTTAATGATGTCATTTGATACGTCAACTGCTACAGACTCCTGTGCTTCAATTGTTGATGCACCTAAGTGAGGTGTTGCAATGACCTGTGGTAAAGTAAGTAATTTATGATCTGTTGCTGGCTCAGAAACGAATACGTCAAGCGCTGCACCTGCTACCTTACCTTCTGCAATTGCATCGTATAAATCATCCTCATTGATGATACCGCCGCGTGCACAGTTAATGATGCGAACGCCGTCTTTCATCATAGCGAATTTCTCTTTATTAATGAGATTACGTGTTTCAGGAAGTAATGGTGTGTGCACTGTAATGAAATCAGCGGCTGCACAAATTTCTTCAACTGTAGATTTTATAACACCGAGCTCTTTTGCCCGTTCATCTGTTAAGAACGGATCATATGCCATGATATTCATACGTTGACCTTTAGCACGGTAAGCTACTTCTACGCCGATACGACCGAAGCCGACAACACCTAGTGTTTTATTTTTAAGCTCAACCCCAACATAAGATTTGCGGTCCCATTTACCGTTTTTAAGTGTGTTGAATGCTTGCGGAATGTGACGAGCAAGAGAAGTCATCATCGCAATTGTATGCTCAGCAGCAGAGTTCGTGTTACCATCTGGAGCATTGACAACAATGATCCCATGTTCAGTTGCAGCAGCAAGATCGATGTTATCTACACCTACTCCAGCACGACCGATTAATTTTAAATTTTTAGCCGCTTCGATTATTTCACGTGTCACAGTTGTTTGAGAACGAACTAGTAATACGTCAACATCCCCAATTTTTGCGATTAACTCCTCTGGTGCAAGGCCAGTATCGATAATAACATTTAAATCTAAATCTTTTTCTTGGCGAAGAGGGAAAATACCATCTTCACTTAGTGGATCAGCGATAAATACATTAATTGTTTTTGTTGCAGTAGTCATTTGTAATTAGCTCCTTTTAATAAAATTGATAGTGATGGTTTTTATATAGGACAATCTAAAATTTGTGAAATTGATACATCTTACAGCATGCAAACAATCTCATTTCTTTGTTCGAAAACAATATAAAAGCCTTCCGCGCCTTACAAACACACTCATTGTGTCGTAAGGGGCGAAAGGCTGAAAAAACATTGGTTCGCGGTACCACCCTTAATCACTGCTTCGAAAAGTTATGCATTTTCTTGCAGTCTTAGCTATATGCGTAACGTGCATGTGACGGATAAGCTTACTTTGGATGTTCGGCTTATCTATTCAGGAGTGGAACTATATCGTAGAAATCACTGATTTACACCAACCATCAGCTCTCTTTGGATTCTCTTGCGACTAGCGTGTCTCCGTCGTTATATTTTTGTGTGATTAAATTTGATAACATCATAATCCCTATTGTTCACCTTTGTCAACAATATTTCTAAAAAAGATAAAAAAACTTTACTTCAAAAGTCTGAAAACTAACAAATTACGAACTATTTTATGCATTAATATAATTAATGTTCGTCTTTTTAGGGAGGACAATGAAAGCGCTATCGAAATATACTAATACAGTTAGCATGGGCGTTTATCGAATCTTAAATGTCAGAAATAATGTGGGAATAATTTGGAATAAAATAGATTAACTGAATAAAACTCACTTTCTTTTGATATGGAATACGAACGTTTTTACCTTGTCACACTTTTGTCATTTTTTTAAAGTAAATAGGTGGGAAAGTAACGCAGAGAGAAGAATGTATGTAAATAAAGTAAGATTTTCGGGGGTGTACCATGAAATATGATGTAGCAATTGTTGGTGCAGGACTAGCGGGACTAGTGGCCGCTTGTGAATCAGTTGATGCGAACAAAAAGGTACTGTTAGTAGATCAGGAACCTGAAAACTCTATGGGGGGGCAGGCATTTTGGTCATTTGGTGGCGTATTTTTAGTGAATACACCCGAGCAAAGAAGACTTGGCATTAAGGATAGCAAGGAGCTTGCATGGCAGGATTGGCTTGGGACGGCTGGCTTCGATCGCCTGGAAGACGAAGATTCCTGGGCCAATAAATGGGCGAGAGCATATGTCGATTTTGCTGCTGGTGAAAAATATGAATGGCTCAAATCGTTGGGCATTAAATTTTTCCCTGTTGTTGGTTGGGCCGAACGAGGTGGGTCATTAGCGGGAGGGCATGGCAATTCGGTTCCTCGATTTCATATTGTTTGGGGTACTGGCCCCGGCATTGTGAAGCCATTTGTTGACAAGGTGAAAAAGGCGATGAAAGCAGGTTATCTAGACTTTAAGCCAAGGCATCGTGTAGATGAGTTTATACAACAAGATGACGGCATTGTGGGCATTAGCGGAACAATTCTTGCAGAAAGTTTTGCACAGCGAGGAGAGAAGAGTTCCAGGCTTGGTATTGGAGAATTTTCATATGAAGCAACTGCAGTTATTGTAGCGAGTGGTGGCATTGGAGCAAATATGGATTTAGTACGGAAAAATTGGCCAGAGCGTCTCGGCACACCTCCGAAAAATATGGTTTGCGGTGTACCTGCTTATGTAGATGGACGCATGCTAGAAATTACGGAGCATGCGGGTGGACGTATCGTCAATCGTGACCGCATGTGGCATTATACAGAGGGCTTAAAAAATTGGGATCCTATTTGGCCGAATCATGGTATTCGTATATTACCAGGACCTTCTTCATTATGGTTTGATGCAGCAGGTAATCGCTTCGGGGCACCAAATTTCCCAGGGTTTGATACGTTAAGTACGTTGGAAGCCATCCAGAAAACAGGGTATGATTATTCGTGGTTTATTTTGACAGAAAAAATTATTGAAAAAGAGTTTGCTCTATCAGGCTCCGAGCAAAATCCTGATTTAACAAATAAAAGTATTCGTGAAGTACTGAAACGTGTATTGCCTGGTCCTCCTGCATCTATTCAAGCATTTAAAAATCATGGCGAGGATTTTGTCATTGCCTACGATTTAAAAGAGCTAGTCGATGGGATGAATAAGCTAGCAGGCAATGACCTTCTTGATTTTATGAAAATTAAGGAGCAGATTTTAGCCAGAGACCGTGAAATTGACAATAAGTTCACGAAGGATTTACAGCTAACTGCTATTCAAGGTGCAAGAAATTATGTTGGTGATAAAATTGTGCGTGTTGCGAAACCACATAAATTTTTAGATACGAAAAATTGGCCTCTGATTGCAGTAAGGTTAAATATTCTGACGCGCAAGACATTAGGCGGTTTACAGACAAATCTAGATGGTGCTGTACTCGGAATGGATGGTAAGCCTGTACCTGGGTTATACGCAGCCGGAGAAGTTAGCGGCTTTGGTGGTGGCGGTGTGCATGGCTATCGCGCGTTAGAAGGCACTTTTGTTGGAGGTTGTTTATTTAGCGGACGACAAGTCGGACGATATTTAACATCTGATAAATAAGAACTGAAATAGCAGGCAGTATCTTATCGCTCAGGTGGAGAGGTTTACCGCTCGGGTAAGCCGAGTTATCGCTCAGGTAGTGTACCATACTGCTCTGCTAAAGTATTGTCCCTCTCAGGTAAGCCAAGCTCAACCCCACTCAGTTCTGAAGAAGTAATTGAAAGTTCAACTGGATGCATAAGTCGTTCTAATTCTAATATAGAATACTTGTCACTAATGTTGTCATGTACAGTGCAAAAAAGCATCTTCCTAGCGGGAGATGCTTTTTCTTATTAATCATCAGACTGTACTCATTTTAAAAGTTATTTTGGAGATACTTGAGCCTGTGCAATTTTTGCGATTTGTTCCTCGACTTGCGTTGTTGTCCATTCATTTTCTACAACGAAGAAGTTATGTTCAGCACGACGGCAATCGTCTGAACAGCTGCGCATATAAAATGCCTCATGTTTTTCTTCGCATAGCATTAACTTATGGCAATTAGGGTTAGCGCAGTTTGTATAGCGCTCTGTCGGTTCACCCGTGAAGTAATCTTTTCCCACAACAACATGCTCAACCTGATTGATTGGAACACTGCGACGGCGGTCGAAGACAAACATTTGACCATCCCATAGCTGTCCTTTTACCTCAGGATCCTTCGCATAGGTTGCAATACCTCCATGTAATTGGCCGACACTTTCTCCATATCCTTCGCGTTTTAACCAGCCTGAAAACTTTTCGCAGCGAATACCGCCTGTACAATAAGTTAATATTTTCTTGCCAGCGAAATCTTCCTTGTGTTGTTCCATCCAAGCAGGTAAATCACGGAAGTTCTCGATATCAGGGCGCACAGCTCCACGGAAATGTCCTAGGTCAAATTCATAATCATTACGTGCATCAATGACAATCGTATTGTCCTCTTGCATACGTGTCATGAATTCCTTTGGCGTTAAGTAATCCCCTGTTATTTCTAACGGATTAATGTCATTTTCTAAACCGAGGTGGACAATTTCATGGCGAGGGCGGACATGCATTTTTTTAAAGGTATGTCCTTGTACTTCATCGATTTTCCACATAATATCGCTAAAACGAGTATCTGCTTTCATATGATTCATGTAGGTCTCTGTTTGCTCGACAGTGCCAGAAACAGTGCCGTTGATACCTTCTACACCAACTAAAATTCGACCAAGCAGTCCGATTTCCGTGCACAATGCTAAATGCTCTGCTGCAAATGCTTCAGGGTCTTCAATAGCAATATATTTATAAAAAAGTAATACACGATAGTCCATTTGAGTCACAACGATTTACCACCTTTAATTCAATATTCGTCATTAAATATAGCATAACAAGTGCTGTTTTGCTTAGGAGAGAAGGATTTTTCAGAAAAAACACGAATAGTATATAGTGAATGAATATTCATATTTGGGGGTGTAGAGCATGGAATTTACAACAATTACATTAGAAAAATTAGAGCGTCGTGCTACATTAACGTTAAATCGACCGCAGGCCATGAATGCGATGGATGATGTAATGATGCGGGAATTAGCAGAGTGTTTTGAAGCACTACAACAAGAGCAAGAAATACAAATTTTAGTTATTAGAGGGGAAGGTAAAGTCTTTTCTGCTGGTGGCGATATAAAAGCCATGGTAGATCCAACTAAGCCACTTGATATTGATGAAGCGATGGCGTATTTAACACGAATTGTAAAGGCTTATTATCAGCTACCAATGCTTGTCATTGCAGCAGTTCATGGTGCATCAGCCGGCTTAGGCTTTAGCTTGACGTTAGGAGCAGATATCGTTGTTGCATGCGAAAATAGCAAACTAGCTATGAATTTTATTGGAATTGGCTTAATTCCTGATGGTGGCGGTCACTTCTTTATGAAGGAACGTGTCGGCAATGTGAAGGCAAAACAAATGATTTGGGAAGGCAAAGTGTTATCAGCAAATGAAGCGCAAGATGCTGGCTTAATTGATTATGTAGCGCCAGAAGGTACTGTTTTTGCAATGGCTGATCAACTTGTTGGTAAAATGCTTGCGTCTCCGATTGTTTCCATGATTACCACAAAAAAAATACTACATGCGCAAAATCTACCACAATTAGAACGTATTTTAGAAATGGAAGCAGAGGGGCAATCAGCAATGCGCAAAACAGTTGATCACCTTGAAGGCATCCATGCGTTTGTAGAAAAAAGAATGCCGGTTTTTGCAGGTAAATAAAGAGCAATTAACCCTTGGCGTACTTGTATCATTGAACTGACGCTATTACATGTAGATCAAATGAAAAAATGAAAAGGCACTAGCATTAGTTTGCTACGTGCCTTTGTTTATTCCAACTTTTAAACATGGAATAAGATTAATTTACCAGATGCATTTACGAGTCGATGTGTTTTTTCTGAAACGCCCTTTTCATCAATTTGTTGTTGACCGCTTATTTTTGCGGCTTCATCGTTTTCAAATGTCCATGTTTCATCAAATAATGTTTCCCCTGTTCTTTCAAAAGCTGTAAAACGGTAATTCTCCATAGTCAAACCCCACCCTTTACTTGAAGATACTACTATTATACATAGAAGAATTATAAACTTCACGGTATAACTAGCGAATATTTTGATAATTTACAAAAAATGTGTAAATATTTTTACGATAGTAAGAAGAAATATCATTGAATTCATTTTTCATCTAGCATGAGTTATGATAAAATAGAACAAATATTCGCTTTTGGCAATAATCAGGACAAGTTCTACTCCATAAGAGTTAATTATAAAAAAGCGATCAAATGGCACAATGAAACATGAGAACTTACATAATTGCGCAAAGGCGTAATTTATCTATTACTTGAGGTGATTGGATGACAACAATTCGTTTTTTCCACATGGCAGATTTACATTTAGATAGCCCGTTTAAGGGTTTATTTGGTTTACCAGAGCAAAATCTAAAAAAAATACGGACAAGTACTTTCGAAGCTTTCGAAAAAATTATTCACAAGGCAATCGATGAGAAGCCTGATTTTTTGCTAATTGTTGGTGATCTTTATGATGGAGAACACCGCAGCCTACAAGCACAAAGACGTTTCCAAGAGGCAATGGAAGTACTATTTCAGCACAACATACCAGTTATTTTAAGCTATGGTAATCACGATCATCTAAATGGCTCATGGACACGCTTTGCTTTACCTAGCAATGTTTATGAATTACCAGCTGAGACGAGTGTTGTACAATTGAAAATACGTGGTCAACAGGTTAATATTTATGGTTTTAGCTATGGTGAACGACATATAAAGGAATCAATCATTGAAAGTTACCCCATTGCAAATGATCAGCATGCTATTCATATCGGTATGTTGCATGGCAGTGAATCGAGTGATACAACACACGCTGTTTATGCTCCATTTAAAAAAGAACAACTTCTAGAAAAAAATTATCATTACTGGGCGCTTGGTCATATTCATAAGAGACAGCTTTTACACAAGGAGCCGCCAATCGTATATCCAGGAAATATTCAAAGTCGTCATCGTAACGAGCAAGGATTAAAAGGCTTTTATGATGTGACATTATCACAAAGTTCAGCTGATATGACGTTTGTGCCAACATCTGCAGTTGTCTATAACACAGTAGAAGTTGACTGTACAGGGATGTTTCATGCAAATGAATTACTTGAGAAGTGTGAAGCGGCACTAGCCGCTAATCGTCAAGAATACGGTGCATCTGTAGTAGAATTGCATTTAAAAAATATAGATGAGCAGGCAGAAGCCTTATTTGAACATGCCACGGTAGATGCTTGGCTTGAAACTATTCGAGAGGTAGAGGACGGTAATGAGCCGATGTGTTGGGTGCAAAAACTTATGTATCATCGAACGGCAACACCCTATGAACCAACTGCAGCTACTGAATCTGTGATAAATTTAATGGAGCAATGGGACATTTCAGCGTGGAAAGATATTTTAAAAGATCTGTATCAACATGCAGGGGGGGCACGATTTATCGAGCCACTAACGGAGCAAGACGTAGAACATTTAAAGTCTAACGCACAATCGTTATTAGCAGATGAAATTCAAAGGGCGTGAAGGACATGCTAACAATACAAAAAATCCAAATATACGGCTTTGGCAGACACGAAAATGTCACTATCACCTTACAAGATGGTGTGACAATTTTTTATGGTATGAATGAAGCTGGGAAAACGACGATTCAGCAGTTTATATTACAAATCTTTTTTGGCTTTCCAACAAAGCAACAAGCTCAGCGAAAATATGAACCGAAAACATCAACGAAATATGGTGGTCAGCTAACGATACTTCATCCGATGTATGGCCAGTGCACAATCGAGCGAGTCAAAGGCAAAGCGACTGGTGATGTGACCGTTTATATGGAGGACGGTGCTAAGGGCCATGAGGAACTTTTAGCGAAACTATTGCATGGCTATACAAGAGCATCATTTGAGGCAATCTTTTCTTTTTCTATTCATGAACTTCAAGGCATTGAAAAAATGTCTGAAGAAGAGCTAACACATTTATTACTTGCATCTGGCACGACTGGCATGCATCAGTTATCCGCACTTGAAAAGAAATTAGACAAGGATGCTGGAGAACTATTTAAAAAGGCAGGAAAGCTACCGCTCATTAACCAAAAAATTGAGTATATGAAGCAACTTGAAAAGACTGTTAAGCAAGAGCAAACAGCGATTCATACATTTGAGGACAAATCACTCACATTACAACAACTTGATCACAAGCTAGCGCATTTGAATAAACAACAAAAAGAGCTACAACAAAGCTGGCAGCAACTTACGATATTGAAGCAGGCAATACCACTTATTCATCAACAACAGTCGCTACAGCAGACCTTAAAAAACTATGTACAAGTCCAGTTCCCACCTGAAGGGATAAGACGTTATGAGCAGTTAAAGGACCGTCTAACCCATGAAACATTACAAATGGCGCAGCTAAAGGAGCAATATCAGGTTTTACAAAACAAGCTACAATTAACGGTAGATGAGACAATGGTTGATGAAATGGCACGACTGATGCATCAAGAAGCAACATGGAATCAGTTACTCGTTAAGGAGCAGAACTTAATCGATGAGCTTTTCTTAATCGAACAAGATATTGATGCGCAGTTTCGTTTATTAGGTGTCCAAGAAAAAGTAGCACAAAAAATCCTTCTTGAGGAAACCGTATCACTACAGCAAGAAGAAAAGTTTCAGCAGCAGTTAAGTGTTTTGCAAGAAACTGAAGAAGAGCTGAAATTTCATCTACATGCGATCGAGCAAACACATGTGGAGCTTGATGGTATAGCGCGACAGAAAAAGCAACTTGAACAGGAGTCATTAACGACTGAGGAACAACATATTTTAGCACAGTGGCCTCAACAAAAGAGAAGACTTGAACAATTGCGACAAGCGAGGTCGCAGCGCACGAAACAAAAGCAGCCTACATTATTTATATTCTTTACTCTAGTTATAAGTTTGTTGGCTGTGCTATATGGCGCTTGGCAAAAAAATATGGCAGTTATCATTGGCGGGGTAGTGATGTCACTATTATCTATAGTGATTTTAAAACGTGCATGGCCCGTTGGTGAGACTACAAGCGAGCAAAATAAGCAGTTACTACGGGAATTAGAGCAAGAGGAAAATATTGTTCAAGTTTTACGCATGAAAAAGCAACGACTCGAGGATCGTCGGATGCTGATAACTGAGCAACAGCAGGAAAAAGAACGTCAATATGCACAGCTAGAACATAAAATTCAGCAGGCAGAGCAGGTAAATGCTGAAAGTACTCAAAAGCTGCAAAGTTTTTTAGGACGTTATCGTTTAGAAGGGAATGTGCCTAGAACTTTATTGCCAGAGCTGTTTATGCGTATTCGTGGTGTACAAGAACTGGAAACTAAGAAAAAAAGTATATCGAAACTATTTCAGTCTATACAAACTGAAAAAGTAACGCTATTTGAGCAGATACAGAAGGTACTACAGGAAAGTTATAGTGAGCAGGAAATTTTTATGCATCTGCGTGCATTCTATCTTACTGTACAAAGAGAACAACAAGACATGGTGCACACCAAAGAGCAGCTCACTAACCTGACAGACAACATGCAAGAAGTAGAGCCTCTTATGGAAAACTATGAATCTGAAATCGCTCAGTTATTTAGTACTGCAAATGTACAATCGGAGGACGCTTATTACGAGACTTTTGCACAGTACGAGCAACAGCAAAAACTAAATACGGAGCTACAAACAATTCAGAATCAGTTAGCCTCACTTGAAGTAATCAAACAAGAGACAATTATGACCGAAGAGCAACTCAGCGAGAAAATGCAAGCGCTAGAAGAACGTCGAAATGCAATCCAGTTAGAAATCGATCGTTGCTTAGAAGAGCGAGCCACACTCCAAATGCAAAAAGAGTTTCTACTCAATGATGAAAAATATGGACAATTGTTGCAACAATTTGAGCAAGAAAAAACAGCACTACAACAGTTAATTGAGCAGTGGACTACTAAAAAGGCGTTAGCAACAGCGATTCATGAGACATTATTTCAACTTCGTGAGGAAAAATTACCCCAAGTACTTTCGCAGGTCAATGAAATTTTTAATACATTAACTGGTAGTCGTTATGACAAGCTCTTAATCAGTGAGGAAGGTCATTTTGAGGCACAAGCAGTTTCGGGATTGCGTTATCATGTCGCAGAATTATCGCAAGCCACGAAGGAACAAGCCTATATTTCTTTACGACTAGCACTTGCAAAAACCCTTGTAACAACTGCGCCTTTCCCATTTATTATGGATGATCCTTTTGTCCATTTTGATCGAAACCGCACAAACAAAATGGTACAATTGATGAAAGAAGTAGGATATGAACGTCAAATTTTATATTTTACTTGCCATGAAGCGATGCTCGGGTTTTGGCAAAAAGAGCAAATTGTCGATCTAGGAGCACTAGCAAATGAAAGGGGAGTGACGTCAACATGAAAGGTATTACGACGCTCCAAGTAGGAGAATCAGTTGATCAATTTTTATTAATTAAACAGGCGACAAAAGGTGTTACAACTGTAGGAAAGCCATTTATGTCACTGTTACTACAAGATAAGAGTGGAGACATTGAGGCAAAGCTATGGGATACAAATGAAGATCATGAAAAAATGTACCATGCAGAGGCTATTGTTCGCGTAGGAGGAGAAATCCATGACTATCGCGGCAAAAATCAATTACGCATTAAGACAATCCGTGTTGCAAAAGCAGAGGAGGGAATTGCTATTAACGATTTAGTGCCTTCTTCCGCTACTCCAAAAGAACAACTTTATGAGGAATTGACGCAATTCTTCTTTGATATTAAGAATCCAAATATCTCACGTATCACACGTGCAGCTATTAAAAAGCATCAGGATGCTATTTTAGTATTCCCTGCTGCAACGAAGAATCACCATGACTATGCATCCGGTTTACTGGATCATATGGTATCTATGTTAAAACTAGGAAAGGCAATCGCTGATTTATATCCAACATTAAATCGTGACTTGTTATATGCGGGTATTATTTTACATGATATCGGGAAGGTCGTTGAATTATCTGGTCCTGTTGCGACAATGTACACTGTTGAGGGCAATTTACTTGGTCATATTACAATTATGGTGAATGAAATTGCCAAAATTGCAGATGAGCTTGAGATTGACGGCGAAGAAGTAATGCTCTTGCAACATCTAGTGTTATCACATCATGGTAAAGAAGAGTGGGGTAGCCCTAAAAAACCAATGATTCAAGAAGCAGAAATCTTGCATTATATCGATAATATTGATGCCAAGATGAACATGCTCACGCGTGCACTCGGCAAAACAGCGCCTGGAGAATTTACCGAGAGACTTTTCCCACTTGATAATCGCTCATTTTATAAACCGAATATTGAGTAAACAAAAAGGGTTACGCCTGTATGAGCGTAACCCTTTTTCATATAGTAAATTAATCACTATTTAGATTCTTTTTCAGTATCTTCAGCTTTACCTTCTGCTTTGTCTTCTTCAGCAGCTTTTTTAGCTTCTTCTTCAGCAGCTTTTGCTTGATCTTCACTTGTCGTTGTGAAGAATTCTAGTGATTGTTTTAAATCTTTATCAGATGTTTTGACGTCAGCATCTTTCGCCATTTTTGCGATGATATCTTTTAGAATTACTTGTGCTTCGCCTGTTTGGTTCAACTTACCAAGCATTGTTGTACGAATGTTTTCTTCTTCGTCTTCGAATTTGCCAATATCCTTCGTATCACGCTTGTCCGTAATTTCGATAACGTGGTAACCAAAGCTTGATTGAACTGGCTCACTTAATGTATTTAATTCAAGTGCATAAGCAGCATCGTTGAACTCATCTACCATCGTACCAACTGAGAACCAACCTAATTCGCCACCTTTTGCTGCTGAACCAGTATCTGTTGAGTATTCTTTTGCCACATCAGCAAACGAAGCGCCGCCTTTAATTTTTTCAATAGCTTCTTTCGCTGTTTTCTCATCAGCTACTAGAATATGACGACCATTTAATTCTGTTTTCATTTGTTCATAATATTTTTTTACGTCTTCTTCTTTAATTGCTTGATCTTTCAATGCTTTTTCTTGAAGAAGTTGAACACGTAATGAATCTTTAAAGCCACTTTCTGTTAAGCCACTTTCAGCAAGTGCTTGTGCAAAGCCATCACCAAATTGAGATGAAGTTGCGTCATAAGCTTCTTTAATTTCTTTGTCTGTTACTTCGTATTTGTCAGCTAATACTTTTTCAGTCAACATTTGTTGAAGAACATATGAGCCCGTTAAGCTTTTCGCTTTTTCGTTAAAGTCAGCTACTGAAATATCGCCTACTTTAGAAGTAACTAATGCTTTGTCATCGGCTCCGCTACAAGCACCAAGGGCTAAAATAGAAGCAGCTAATGTTAAAGATAAAACAGTCTTTTTCATAATGGATATTCTCTCCTAACTTTCATTTCGTCCATTTTTTACTATAACATAAACGATTTAAAAACAAAATGGTTCCCCCCTTGAGTATAGCCTATATTTCAAAATTCGAAGCGCATAGGATATAGAAAAGAAAGGGGGTGAAGTTATGAGCAACGGAGGATACGGTGGTGGCGGTGGCTACGGCTCAGGCTTTGCTTTATTAGTTGTGCTCTTTATTTTATTAATTATTGTTGGTGCAGCGTTCCTATATTAATTAATAAAATGGCGAAAAGCTAAGGGTTTCAAGTCCTTAGCTTTTCTTATCAATGTCTAGGCATTCGCGTCGCACGCATGAGGATGTGGCCAATAGAGTATTGGTCTAATTAGATATCACCTCCGCGCGTGCGGACGGGCGCGGATGCACTTTTCTTTTTCATTATACTGCAAATAAAATTTCAACATAAAATGAGACAAGTAAAATTGTGATGAGTATATTGATAGTTCGGAATATTTTTGGTTGGTTTTCTTCGGGAATTTCACGTCGCATGCAAAGTGCATAGGTCATGCGGTTGATTTGAAATAAATAGAATACCGAGAATAGAACTACAATCATTAATAGCAAGTCTATTCCTCCCCTCTTTCTGTATTACTAGCATAACAAAAAACGCCGATAGAACACAAGTACAAGCAATTTAGTTAATTGTTGGTGGAACTAAAATTTCATAGCCTTTAGGCGTTTCTTCAACTTGGGCATCTTTAGGTGAATTTAATAAATATTTCACGTAAAGTATATCAATTAAACATAAACTACAATGATACGCTAAAAGTAAGGTTCCGTAATGCGTATAGGTAGGTAATAGCAATGTACCTAGCAGAATAATTGAATTTAGTACGATAAACGGCGTTAGTAATGCTAAAATATAACGGTTTTTTGATAAAGGTTCGCGAATACGCATGTGCAATACAGGAATAAAATAAAATTGGACACGCACGCGCAATTTGAGATGCTGGCGTAAGTCAAATAAAGCATAAAAGTGAAGACATTTATGAATCGGATAAAGTGCTAGTACGGCAATAATGAATAGCCAGAACAAATGATCAGTAAATTGTTCATCATGAAATAAATTAAGTGTCACATAGGATACTGAAAAAGTTGATAAAAAAACAATCACAGCCAACATACTAATTCGTGTAGTCCCATAATGATGTTCTAGATTTAAAATTTTCCAACAATGCATTGAATATCAACTCCGGTATTAGGAAGGGTCCTATTTAATGTAAATTGATTTTTGCGAGAATGCAAGAAAAAGGAGGTATCTCAGAATTGTTTCTGAAATGCCTCCTTTTAGCATGATTTTGTGCGTAACACTAAAAGCACGATCAGTTCAATCAACGAATAAACAGCGAAGGCATAACTTTGCTAATGGAAGGTGCACCTTATCCTTTTACTGTTGGCCGTTGTTCTATCGTATCAAAGGTATCACGGAAGTGTTGGAATGAACGCTCGAAAATATCGATGAAGTCCTCACCGTAAATATTACGAATGACAGCCATAACATCTAAAAATTCTGGGAAACGACCATATAAGTCTTTTAGTGCTAACGAACCCTCGAGAACAGAGTGATACGTATTATGATAATTGCTATTCATCTCGATTATCAGCTCTGTACCAGTTTCTGTTAGTTCAACGTAAGTATTACGTTTATCGTCATCGCGTTTCGAAAACTTTAGGAATCCGCGCTCTTCCAATTTTTTTGAGAAGTTAAATGCTGTTGAAACGTGCATCACTCCAAATTTGGCTACGTCAGATATGGACGCTCCTTTTAAATGATACGAGATCCATAAAATATGATGCTCGTTAATGTTTAAATCGTAGGGTTTAATCCACTGCTGCCAATCTTTTTCAACCGCTTTCCATAAGGCTTTTGATAATTGCGCAATTCTTTGACTATAAAGCATCGCTTCTTTTTGAGTGTATAATTCCTCTGACAAAGCCATCACCTACTGCTTTCTTTAGCATTTTAAAAATATTATAGCAATAAAGGAAAAAAGTTTAAAGTTAGAAAAATTAAAAAATTGAAATGTGGTTGAAAAGTAATAATATAATCATAGTTTTTATTAATAAAAAATAATTTTTATCATCATTTGTAGACTTTGGACCTACTTTATTTCTTGCGGTTTTTTCTTTTTATCAGTGAATTGTGCAATATTTTTCTCGATTTCGCTAATTGAATTCTGTAACGATTCTATTTCTTGTTGTAGATTATTCTTAGTAGGTTCGATTTCTTCAGTAAATTTAGTGATGGACTGTTTTAATTCATTTATTATTTTAGGTATATTATTTTTGGCTTCGTTTGTTAGTGAGTTTACAGATTGTTTAACATTGCCGGCTTGGTATTTTATATCTTGAAGCTTGTCCTTTGTATTATCAGCGTTTGACAGTAATGTAGTCCGTAATTGTTGTCCAGATTGAGGTGTTGAAAAAAGTACAGCGATGGTGCCACCTACGATTCCAGTTGTTAGTCCGATTAAAAATGGTTTTGCTTTCATGTTAAATCCCTCATTTCTATATTTGTTATCTTACCCTCTATTAAACCATGAAATGCGTATAGACAAAAAGAAAAAAGAAGCTAACCGAGTGATTTTACATCACGGCTTAGCTTCTTTAAATAGTGACTACGCTAAAATGCTCTTTTCACAGTTACATTGACAGTGAGAGCGGAGCATTTAACCCTTTTGCTATTTAAGCTTGAGAAATGGCTGTGTTAAATTTAGAACGTTTCACTAACTTCGCAACGATTGGATAAATAATCACAAAAGCAACAACGTTAAATGCGACGGCTGGTACCACAACACCTACAAAAAGCATTGCGAATGTAGCACCGACGTTAGCATTGAACACGAAAAGGGCAACCGATAAAAATACAGTACCCGATAAAATTGTTCCTAAACCAACTAAAACAGCTGAACCTACAAAATGGCTTACCACTTTTTTCAGCACGATTAGGACTGCCAAAAAGACAAAGCCAGTTACTGCTTTATCAATAATGTTAGGGACTAAACCTGCAGGAAATGTTGTAAATAAACCAGAGAGCACCCCTGTAGCTAAAGAAAGTAAAAACGTTTCTTTCACTGTAGGGAACAATAAAATTCCGATAAACATCATGGTTAACATGAAGTCAGGCTTCATGCCGTTTACCATACCTGGTGTGACCACATAAAGTGCAGCACCGACACCAACTAAAAGTGCCATTAAAACTAAATTCTTTGTATTCATTTCTAATCTCTCCTCGACTATGCTAATCTATTTGTTTCCTAAAGTGTCCTCTTGACCGTTAGCGAAACTTATTTGTGATTGTACGATAAAAATTATTAATTTGCAATATACTATTCTGATAATTAAATCACATATTTATGGGCTAATTACTTATAAAATCCTGCATAAAAAAAAGACCATCAAAATGATCGTCCTAGACTGTAGAAAAACTCAAAAAATTGAGTTCGTTAAACAGACTTTTCTTTTAAAATAGAGGTATCTATATGAACCCGTTGATTTCCGCTATGGCAGGGTATGGCTTCAGTCTCCTCGTCGCTATGCTCCGCGGGGCCTTTTCGCTCATGCAATTCCCGCAGAGGTCACCGCCTGTGCTCCCATCAACTAGTGTATGACGACGAAATAAGGATTATCGCAAAAAACAAGTTCCTAACCATCAAAGTTTCTTCCAGTAGTTTCTCTCTTGGAAGTTCATTTTGGGAATAGACTTTAGTTGTTATTATCCATTAGTTGAACAAGCCATTTTTTTAAACCCTTAGTTAAATATAAAAAAGCCCTCAGAGCGTTTCTAAGGGCTTTCTAAGTGTCAAAAAAATTGCGAGTGGCATTAATAATAGTCCATCTGTAATCATATACGGATAAAGAAAACTAAAGATGGGCTTTAATGCTTTCTGCCACATCAGCTAATTGTTCAAGTGTATATTTTTGTGTTTGCCAATTTAAGCCTAAGCCTTCTTTTTCGTCGTAACGCGGAATAAAATGTAAGTGGTAGTGAAAAACAGTTTGTCCAGCAGCAGTTCCGTTGTTGTTTATGGTATTCATACCAATTGGATTAAATGCTGCTTTAATGGCATTAGCCACTTTTGGTGCAGCTGCATATAGATTACGTGCTACATCTTCTGGCATTTCGAAAAGATCTTGGCAGTGCTGCTTTGGAATTAATAGTGTGTGACCTTTTGCTACAGGTGCAATGTCTGCGAAGGCATATACATGGTCGTCTTCATAAACTTTAGTACTCGGAATTGATCCGTCAATAATTTTGCAAAATAGGCAATCGCTCATTCGTAAATCCCCCTTATTTATATATGTAATTTTATTCTATCATACTCATAACTGAATCATTTGCTAATTTTTGATAAAATAAAAACAAGAAGAGGAGTGAGGGCATGTCGGTATTAAACGTACAGCAAGTGACAGGTGGTTATACAAGAAAGCCTGTTATTAAAGAGTTATCATTTACGATTGAAAAAGGGGAACTTGTTGGGTTAATTGGTTTAAATGGAGCAGGTAAAAGTACAACCATTAAGCATATTATCGGAACAATGTTGCCAAAAGAAGGTGACATTCGTTTAAATGGTGTGACGTTAAAGGAAGACACGGACAAGTATCGTACGGCGTTTTCTTATATTCCAGAAACGCCTGTTTTATATGATGAGTTAACGCTACGTGAGCATTTACAGTTAACAGCGATGGCTTATGGTTTAGATGAGGCTTCACTTGCAGCACGTTCTGAAGTTTTGTTAAAGGAATTTCGTATGGAAAAACGACTCAATTGGTTTCCATCCCATTTCTCAAAAGGTATGCGTCAAAAGGTTATGATTATGTGTGCTTTTTTAGTCAATCCGAGTCTGTATATAATTGACGAGCCGTTTGTTGGTTTAGATCCACTGGGTATTCAATCATTGCTTGATCAGATGGACGAAAAGAAAAAAGAGGGCGCTTCGATTTTAATGTCAACGCATATTTTATCGACTGCCGAAAAGCATTGTGACCGAATTATTTTATTGCATGAAGGACGTGTGCGGGCACAAGGAACGATGGCGGACTTACGTAAGGCTTTTGGGATGCCACATGCTACATTGGATGATCTATATATTGCGATGACAAAGGAGCGGGACCATGAAGAACTTGCGTGATGTCTGGTCCTCTCGCTTCATGCATTATATAGGTGAAGTGCAAAAATATATGCAATTTATTTTTACAGGTCATATAGCAATTGTACTTGTATTTCTTATTGGGGCAGGGGGCTATCAATATAGTGAATGGCTGAAAATTATAGCAACCGATTTTCCAGCAGAGCCGTTAATTGCGTTAATAATTGGTGTTTTACTAGCATTTAGTCGACCGACGACATTATTACGTGAGCCAGACCAAGTATACTTATTACCATTAGAATCAAAAATGTCGCAGTATTTTACCAAGGCACTTGCATGGACATTTTGGTCACAGGTATGGATAGTTGCGATTGTTTATATTGTGACTATACCTTTGTTGAAAGCAGTTACAGAGTTAACGACATTCGAAATTTGGACGGTATTTTTCCTTATTATCGTACTGAAGTATTTCAGTGTACAAGGAGAGTTCCGTTATCGATATAGTGAACGTGGACAATTTATATGGGTGGATAGACTCGTACGTGCTGTAATATTTGGTGTAACCGTGTATATGGGACTTCAGACAAAGCCTATCCTTGCCTTTATTGCCGCTGTAATTGGTTGTGCATATATCGTGGTGTTCCGAAAAAAATCAGCAGGAGAGCCTGTGCCATACGAACATTTTGTAAAGTTAGAACAAAATCGTATGATGAGCTTCTACCGCTTTGCTAACTACTTTACGGACGTACCGCATTTACGTGGTAGTATTCGACGTCGAGGTTGGTTGGATTGGCTTTATAAGTTTGTGCCTTATGCAAAGGGAAATACCCAAAAGTATTTGGTGTTCCGTACATTTATACGCACAGACGATCATTTTTATTTATGGCTCCGATTAACGGTGATTTCTGCCGTTATTGCTGCTTTTGTAGATATTCCAATAGTTACGTGGATAGTTGCTGGTGCATTAAGCTTTGCAACAACGATTCAGTTAAAACAGGCTTTATTATCAAGCGGAGAATTCCGTATGGACATGCTATACCCATTGCCAGAGAACGCACGTAATGTAGCAGTCAAACAGGTAGTACGCCTTGCGATGATTGCTCAGACCATTATTGTAGGCCTAAGTGGTGTGGCACAGCCAATGTTCTATGTGACATTCATCATCGTATTTGTTGTAAGTGAATTGACTACGAAGATGTCAAAATCTTAACTAGCGTTGATAGTTTCACTCAGTTGAGACAGGGGAACGCTCTGGAGGCTTGAGTTACCGCTCGGGTAGGACGGAGTACCGCATGTGTAACCCAAGTTATCACTCAGGTCCTAGCTCTAAAAAAATAAAGCTCATTTTTTCCAAGATGATTGGAGAAAATGAGCTTTACCTGTTTTATTTCACAGATTGATATTCTAGAGCGGCGGTTAATAATACCTTCGCTGCAACGAGCATTCCTTTTTCATCGACATCGAACTTTGGATGATGATGTGGCGCGTACTCAACAGGTTCGGCTCCAGTGAAGAAGAATGTACCTGGTTTTTCTTCTAAGTAATAAGAAAAATCCTCACCACCCATTGTTGCTTCAATTTCAACAACTGTACAAATATCCTGGGCGACATCCCTTACAAATAATGTTTCCTTTTCATGGTTAACGATTGCCGGATAACCACGGCGGTAATCTAGTGCAATAGTACAGTCATGAGCAATTTCTGTGCCTTGTACAATACGTTTAAACTCACGTTCCATTGTTTCACGTATACCCTTATCAAATGTACGGATAGTCCCATTTAAATAGGCTGTATCAGCGATGATATTGTCGGCGTTAGATGCAACAAATGAGCCAACCGTGAGAACCGCAGATTCAGTTGGGGCAACACGGCGTGCAACAAGCTGTTGTAGATTCATAACCAGCTGAGAACCGATGACAATGGCATCCTTCGTTTGGTGAGGGTGAGCACCATGCCCGCCTTTTCCTTGAATTTTCATTTCAAAACTATCGACAGCTGCCATCATAGGTCCTACACGATAGCCAATCATGCCAGTCGGATGATTAGATGATAAATGTGTACCAAAAATGGCATCAACACCGTTTAATGCACCTGCTTGTACCATGCCGATTGCGCCTCCTGGATCAGCTTCTTCAGCATGCTGATGAATGAGCACGTACTCACCAGCTAATTCATCACGCATTTCCCAAAGTAGCTTACCTAAGATTAATAATGTGGCAGTATGGCCATCATGACCACAAGCATGCATCACACCAGGAACTTTTGACTTGTATGGCACATCCTTTTCATCTTGAATAGGGAGTGCATCAAAATCTGCGCGTAAAGCAATTGTTTTGCCTGGTTTGTTCCCTTTAATGCGTGCAATGAGTCCGAAGCCACTGACATTTGGTTCAACCGGGACACCGAGCTTTTCATAAAATTGAATAATGTAATTTGCCGTTTCTTGCTCGTGAAAACTAAGTTCTGGATGCATATGTAGATGGCGGCGAATAGCCACCATTTCATCAAAATGATTATCGATTTTTTCAAGTAAATTCTGTTTCATATGTGAATGCTCCTTTTTAAAATTAAGCTTCGTCTTCTTCTGTTGGAGCAACGCTATAAGTTGCAACATAGGCAGCGGCAGAGAAAATATTTTGCTGGCCTACGCCCGTTGGTTTTTCCCGCTCAGCGTGCGCTGTTTTATAGGCTTTGGAATTTTTCCATGCTTCAAATGAGTGCGGGCCATTCCATTGTGTCATGACGATATAGGTATCGCCATTTAATGGACGCAATAAACGAAAGGCTACGAAACCAGGCTCATCCTCGATAGCTCGCGCACGATTTAAAAAACGATGTTCAAATACAGGACGACCTTCATCAGTAACAGGGATATTATTGAAGACAAAAAAACCACGTTCTTCTAATTTATTGACAGTATCTAAAACTTCAAATTTACGTGGTGTGGCAAAGACAGATTTACCTTCAGTTTCATGTATGAGCACCGAGTTCCCATCTCCGTGTATTAGAATCATAGGCTCATTCTGATATTTATTTTTCACCTGCTCCATAAATTCAGACGTACCAGAAGTTAAATAAATATACATAAATTTGTCCTCCTTATGAATGTTCATAATAGCGTGATTATCTCCATTTAAGTGCAACTCTAACGCTTTGTCAAAAAAGAAGACACCAGAAAGAACAATTTTATGACATTTCTCTAGGAAAACTATACAATATCAGAGGAAGCGTTTACTATTGAAAACGGATATCAATAATAATGGAATAAACAAGAGAATTTTACGGATTAAATTATATCGAGGGGAAGGAAATATTCATGACAACATTTAACGATACACTTCTTCGTGCTGCACGAGGAGAAAGAACACAACATACACCGGTCTGGTATATGCGCCAAGCAGGACGCTCTCAACCAGAATATCGTGCGATTAAAGAAAAGTATTCTTTAGAAGAAATTACACATCAACCAGAGCTGTGTGCTTACGTTACAAAATTGCCGGTGGATAATTACAATGTAGACGCAGCTATTTTATATAAAGATATCGTTACACCACTACCTGGTATCGGCATTGATGTGAAAATCAAAGCAGGCGTAGGTCCCGTTATTTCTAATCCTATACGTACAGTTGCTGATGTAGAAAAACTTGGTGAATTCAATGCGAAGGAACATACTCCATTTGTGTTAGAAACGATAAAATTACTAACAGAAGAACAACTGAATGTACCACTCATTTGCTTTGCAGGAGCGCCTTTCACGCTAGCAAGCTATATGATTGAAGGTGGGCCTTCTAAAAACTATAATAAAACAAAATCATTTATGGTATCAGAACCACAAGCATGGTTTGCTTTAATGGACAAACTAGCAGATATGATTATCGCTGATGTTTCAGCTCAAGTTGAAGCGGGTGCCAAAGCGATTCAAGTGTTTGACTCATGGGTTGGGGCTTTAAGTGTCGAAGATTATCGCGTGTTTATTAAACCTGTCATGACACGCATTTTTGGCGAGTTAAAAAAAGAAAATGTGCCACTTATTCAATTCGGTGTCGGTGCAAGTCATTTAGTAAAAGAGTGGCATGATCTTCCGATTGATGTTGTTGGTTTAGATTGGCGTTTACCAATTAAAGAAGCGCGTGCAAAAGGCATTACAAAACCAGTACAAGGAAACTTAGACCCATCATTATTACTTGCTGACTGGTCTGTAATTGAAAAACGGACGAAAGATATTATCGATCAAGGTCTAGAGGTTCCAGGTCATATTTTCAACTTAGGTCACGGTGTGTTTCCAGAGGTTGATCCAGATGTGCTAAAACGCTTAACAACACTTATTCATGAATACAGTGCACAACAAATTCAAGCACGTTATTAAGTAAAGAATGCTGCCCAATAAGTACGAACAAATCTTATTAGGCAGTCTTCTAGTTTTTAGACGTTCGTGAGAAACACTTGTTTGCTTTCGTCACAATATGTTCAATAACATACAAAAAAGATAGTTTAACTATTATTTAGAGGTGAAAAGGTTAATGAAAGAAGTTAGAGGCTTATTAGTAATGGCATATGGTACACCCTACAAAGAAGAAGATATTGAACCCTATTATACGCATATTCGACATGGCCGCAAACCATCAGATGAGCACTTAGAAGATTTACGTAGTCGCTATGTGGCGATCGGTGGTTTATCACCTTTAGCTGCAGCTACGAAAGCTCAGGCGGAAGCTTTATGTGCACGTTTAAACGAGGTACAAGACGATGTAGAATACAAACTATTTATTGGTTTAAAACATATCCATCCATTCATTGAAGATGCGATAGAGGAAATGGTGGCAGCTGGTATTAAAGAAGCGGTTTCTATTGTGTTAGCACCTCATTTCTCAACATTCTCTATCAAATCATATAATGGTCGTGCAACTGATGCGGCAGATAATCGATTAACAATTACATCTGTGGAATCATGGTATGACGAGCCTAAATTTATTGAATATTGGAAGGACAAAGTAAATGAAACGTTTGATGCTATGTCGAATGAAGAACGTGAAAAAGCATGCTTAATCGTATCAGCCCACTCACTTCCTACGAAAATTAAAGAAATGGGTGACCCATACGAAGACCAATTAATCGAAACAGCTCGCCTGATTCAAGAAGCTACTGGTGTGGAGAATGTTGAGGTTGGTTGGCAATCAGCTGGACAAACGCCCGAGCCTTGGTTTGGTCCAGACGTGCAAGATTTAACACGTGATCTTTTTGAGCAAAAAGGTTTTCGTTCATTTGTTTATACCCCTGTTGGCTTCGTTACCGAACATTTAGAAGTTCTATACGATAATGATTATGAATGTAAAGTTGTATGTAATGAGCTTGGAGCAAACTACTACCGTCCAGCTATGCCTAACACTCATCCATTATTTATAGATGCGATGGTAGACGCCATTCATAAAAAACTAAGCTAAGCGAAAAGAAAGTGATGATGTTGGTGACTCAAAAAAGACGAAAGGTAGTTGTAGTAGGTGGTGGCATTACAGGCCTAACAGCTGCGTTCTATATGCAAAAGGAAGCGCGCGCAAAAGAATTGCCCTTAGATATCGTACTTGTCGAGTCGTCATTGCGCCTTGGCGGGAAAATACAAACACTAAAAAAAGATGGCTTCATCATTGAACGTGGACCAGAATCCTTTTTTGACCGTGAAAATCATATTCATGTACTTGCACAGGATTTAGGCATTGAACAACAGATAATCACAAGTAATTCAGGGCCAACTTACGTAGCTGTTGGTAGTCAATTATATCCTATTCCAAGCAGCCTAATGTCTGGAGCAACGCCACATATCTCGTCATTCATTACATCAGGGTTGTTTTCACTCAGCGGGAAAATTCGTGCAGCGGGAGACTTTGTTCTCCCAAAATCTGCACAGGATGACGACCAACCTTTAGGAGAATTTTTTAGAAGAAGATTTGGAGCAGAGATTGTAGAAAATCTAGTAGAGCCTTTACTAGCAGGAACATTTGCTGGTGATATTGAGCAACTAAGCATGCATTCTACATTTCCACAGCTGTATGAATTAGAGCAAAAGTATCGCAGTTTACTTATCGGAATGAAAAAGGCAGGTACGAATTTTTTAAGTAATAATCGCATTGCAAAAGATAAGGGGATTTTCCAAACATTTGAGAATGGACTGGAAACACTTATTGAAAAAATAGAAGAATCTCTCTTGCCAGGGACAGTTCTAAAAGGTGTCAAAGTAGAGGGAATTGAACATGGTAAAGATGGGACTGTGCAAGTTGTTTTAAATAATTTCTCTCAAATTAAAGCAGATGCAGTGATCCTTGCTACACCATTTAATGTGACAGAGAAAATGTTTAATAAGCACCAGCTATTAACTGAACTGAACTCTATGAAGGCTGCAACAATTGCTACGGTGACTATGGCTTTTAAAAAAGAGCAGATTGGAGATTTGGATGCTCTTTCATTTTTTGTCTCTCGAAATAGTGATTTTTCAATAACTTCCTGTACATTTAGCAATCGAAAATGGCCAAGTACTACTCCAACTGATTATGTGTTGTTACGTAGTTATATTGGACGTGTTGGCGATGAAGCCATTGTTGCACTTTCCGATTCAGAGATTGAAAAGACTGTCTTACATGATTTAAGAAAAACAATCGGTATCGATGGAACACCCGTAACAACAGTAGTTTCCCGATGGAAAAATGCAATGCCGCAATATACTGTAGGACATGAAGCAAAGATTGAACGTGTGAAACGAGAATTGAGCGAACATTTCCCAACAGTCAAATTGTCAGGAAGTTCGTTTGAAGGGATATCAATTCCTGAATGCGTTGAACAAGGAAAAAAAGTTGCTTCTGAATTATTAATTGAAATGTTTACACAAGAATGTATGTAAAACAATAATAGGATGTAGTGCAAACTGATGCTAATGAGACACTCAGAAGCAGAAGTTTGTACTTTTTTATTGCATTAAGAGAGTTGGGGAACATGACCAAATCATCTTCTTTATTAAAGCCATCTAACACTAGGTTGTTAATTTTGAACAAGAAAAGAAGGAGGTTAAAGCCTCCTTCTTCTCCTTTGTTGAATGATTGTAAATTTACTAGGAAATACGATGACAAGACCACACTATCCCACCAGAGTTAGCACCTCCAAGTGTAAGTGCAATAGTTAAACCATTAGCTTCATAAAATAGGTCGATGGCATCACCAGCAGTTAAATTGACTTCACCTGCCAGTGTTACAGTACCGTTACCTAGAACTGCTCGTAAAGTTAACACGAGCGCGACATTTACATTTAATAATGGGAATAATCCACTTATTAAGTTTGTAGTAGCATTTCTGCGAATAGCAAATGATGGGTTTATCCCTCCACCTAAACTTATGCTTAATGCAGCAACTGTTGAATAGTTGATAGTAGCTTCAAATGCGTATCTTCCTGTTGTTGGAACAGTAAATACACCAGTAGTTGGATTAAAGGCAGGTGTTGTGAAATAAGGAGATGCTACGCTCCAGTTGCCAATAGTTGTAGAGCCGCTAACATTCAAACTGTTATTAAAGGCTGAGAAGCCTTCAGTCAATGCAGGACCAGTGGCCCCGGTAGTACCAGTTGATCCAGTTACGCCAGTAGCGCCAGTAGCCCCGGTAGCCCCGGTAATACCAGTAGGACCTGTAGCGCCAGTAGCGCCAGTAGCGCCAGTAGCCCCAGTAGCGCCAGTAGAACCAGTAGAACCAGTGGCCCCAGTAGAACCAGTGGCCCCAGTAGCCCCAGTAGCCCCAGTAGCCCCAGTAGCCCCAGTAGCCCCAGTAGCCCCAGTAG
>NZ_JBMGUV010000028.1:0-76474 GCF_049058285.1 Lysinibacillus sp. UGB7 | reverse complement strand
TGGAGCGCAGGCGGCGACTTCTGCGGGATTAGCATGAGCTGAAGGCCCCGCAGAAGCGTAGCGACGAGGAGACTGAAGCCGTGCCTGCGAAATGCGCCCGCCGTAGCGGAAATTAACGGGTTCATATTTAATAGAAAAAAGACAAACTCTATTTCGAGACTGAATATTCAAATAACGGCTATTTATTGTCTGAATTTTGCCAGAAAATCTATATTCTAAATTTTTTTACTTTTATTGTTATGCTGACATATAATTTTCTGACAAATTATTTTATAATGAAATTTAACATAGTCAATCTAATTATATTTCTGTTATAATACTGATAAATTTATAATATTCTGTATTAATACAGAATGTAGTAAAACACGCTTTTCACAATATGGGGATAATGAGAAAAGCGCTACAAAATGTTTGGACTTTTGTAGCCTACACAAAAAGGGGTTGGGAGATTTGGGTATTTTAAAGGGGTTAAAAATTCTCGATTTTTCTGCATTACTACCAGGACCAATGGCAACAATGATATTTGCTGACCTTGGCGCTGAGGTCATTCACGTTGAATCTTCTAAGCGCGTAGATTTAACACGTATTATGCCTCCATACGATGAAGACCATGAGGCGTATATTCACCAACATTTGAACCGTTCCAAAAAGTCGCTTACTTTGAATTTAAAATCACCAGAGGCTGTAGAAATCGTAAAGTCTCTTGTACAAGAGTACGACGTAATTATTGAAGGATTCCGCCCTGGGGTGATGGAACGTCTTGGCATCGGCTATGAGGCGTTAAAAGAAGTGAATCCTAAGCTAATTTATTGTGCTATTACAGGCTATGGTCAGACTGGCCCATATAGCAATCGGCCAGGACATGATAATAACTATCTATCACTTGCAGGCGTTCTCGATTACTCTCGTCATAAAGACAAAAAGCCTGTCTCAATGGGCGTTCAGCTGGCAGATATTGCAGGTGGTACGATGCACGCAGCAATCGGGGTACTTGCAGCTGCCTTACACCGTGAAAAAACAGGAGAAGGGCAGTATGTCGACATTAGTATGACTGATGCTGTTTTTTCACTTAATGCTATGTATGGTTCGGCTTATATAGGTGGAGATCGTGTGCCACAGCCTGAGCAAGAAATTTTAAACGGCGGCAGCTATTACGATTTCTACAAAACAAAGGATGGTCGCTTTTTCTCAGTAGGAAGCCTAGAGCCGCAATTCCGTAAACTACTTTGCGAGGCACTTGATATTCCTGAGTTGATTGATAACACTTTTAATGATTCGTACTATACACAAATACGTTTTAAAGAGGCAGTGCACGATGCATTTTTATCAAAAACCTATGAAGAATGGCTTGAAGTTTTTAACGAAAATTTCGAAGGTTGTGTAGAACCCGTGTTAACCTTTCCAGAGGCATGTAAGCATCCACAGCTACAAGCTCGTGATATGATTGTTGATATTCCAAAGAAAGACGGCACGACACAAAAACAAATTGCTTCTGCTTTTAAATTTGATGGTTACAAGCCTGTGTATAAACATGTTGGTGCTAAACTTGGCGAACATAATGAAGAACTTCTGTTAGCACTAGGCTACAGTGCTGAGAAAATTGCTGCTCTACAAGAAAACGGTGTTTTAGAATAAAAAGAGAGTGTCTAATGACGTCTTTATATGACGCATTAGGCACTCTTTTTTGTAACATTATACATAAGCACTGATAAACATTCGTAACTTCCCAAAATGATCATCATTGAGTAAATATTTTTTATATACTTCCATCAATTTTTCAAATAGCTCATACTGTTCAGTCACAAATAAAACCTTCAAAATATTCAACATGTGTAAAGATGCGCTCTGAGCTACCAAATAATAAGGTGCATCTGGCTTACGGTAATTTTGACGCCATTCTTCGACAGATAGACCAATATGTTGCAACGAATTGTTAACTTGTAGGGCAATATCTTGCTGAACTGATGCCTCAATTGCGATAAATTGCTCATTACTAAAGTTTTGTTGCACTAAAGCTGCATGTATTTTTTTATTGGATGCCAACACATTTTCTTTAATAAGCGTTAGCCCTTCTTGATAACGTGCCATTTTCACATAATTATCAAGTAATACAGCGTACAAATTTTCTAGATAATTTAGTGCATAATTTTTTATAATAGCCGGTGGTGTTGGCTTTCGATTAGGCAGTAAATCCTTATATTCTAGCATAATTTCTATTGCGTAATTATTCAGTCGTTCATCCTCTAATAAGTACTCTCCATAATGAATAACCATCTCATAATTCTGCTCCTCATGCCCCATATGCAATAAAATGTACGCAATCAGTACTTTCTCTTTTTCCGTTAATGCATACATTGAATAGCGCCAATCTCCTTCAAAAGAAGTAATCAATGCCTTCACACTTTGATAATCCCCTGACGACAAACGATAGTGAGTCACAATTTGATAAAGACGCAGTTGTTTTTTTGCCAAACAACTTGCATTATGTTTATCCACATAAGTTATGCACTTATCCAGATTTTTTCTGTAATTATGCACAAAGTTATTCACATGTGCATAAGTTATTTGCGCCGAATGTTCGAAATGGCGCATCATTTCGTGGATAAATGTGAATTGTTCTAATGGTCTGTGGATAAGCAGTGAATAAACTTTTTTTGTAAAAAGCCAGTGCCAAAATAAAGCTTCTTCTTTATATATCATATGCACAAAATATTCATCTTTAAATTTATATAAAAATATTGTTTGTAAGTCATCTACAGGCAACGTTACCTGCCAACGCTTTCCGAAAATAAGCCAGATTAACCGCTCTAAGTCCATTGTATGCTGTGCGAAAAGTTGCTCAAAAAATGTTTCTTTCCCTTTTTGCGTATAAAAAAAAGTATTGAGTCGATCATGAACAAATTTTTCATCAAAGCCATGCTTTTCAAAAAAAAGTTGCAGATCTGCAGATACTCGTCCCCAGTATTTTCGGGCTGTCGAAAAAGCAATATTCATTGCCGCTTCCTCATTAACCAAAAATAAGTTTGGCGACAGTGTAGTGCCTAGTATTTTTGGATCCGTTTGTGTGTTGATTTCTGCCCATTTTGAAAGTAATTTTTCTGCACCCTTTTCGCCACTTTCACTATATGTTATGAATAACTGCTCATCACAATCCAACAGCATACAACCGGAGCCCCCCATCAAATTCTCCCAACAAAGATCTTCCCCTGTCATGTAAAAATACGTTCCTATAAATCTTGAACACTCTTTCTCCAATATAACAAATCCTATCCAACATATGCTAAAAAATATTTGATATGCCAAACAAAAGTGCACAAGCATTTGTTCAAAATCAATAAAATAACATAAAAAAACCATCTAAAAGCATGCGTATGCACCCTTAGATGGCTTGTTACATTCTTGGCCCCATTGAAAAAAAGGCAAATGAGCCCATTGGACAGTCGCTCATAAGTTGGTAGCCCAATCGCATCGTCACAAATAGCTCATCGCCTATGTACATGTATAACTTCAAAAAAGTTATACATCCCCAATTGAAAACGAGAACAACACATTCTCCTAGCAGTAGACGTACAGCATAAAAAATAGTTACAAAAAAAGTGTCTCAGCTGAGACACTTTTTTCTGCACCGAAAACGAAGTGGCAGGCGCAAAATTTTTTACTACACCAAAACCGCACTTCCCTCTTAAAAATTTCACCAAAACATTGGATATTTTCGAGTGTCTCGTAAATTATTTATCAGCAATCCAAAAATCACAATAATTAGGGCGCCGATTAGTACAGGCATGACTAAATAGCTCCAGCCGTAGCCTCCTAAAATAATTATAATCGGGTTTGCTCCAGCTGGGGGATGTATTACCCCTGAAAATGCCATACAAAAGATTGTTAACCCCACCCCCAAGCTAATGGAGATAATACCTGAGCCTAACAAAGAATACATAGACAACCCAATAACCGCCGATATAAAATGACCTCCAATAATATTTCGTGGTTGCGATAGAGGAGCATTCCATACAACAAATACAAGAACACAGCTGCCTCCAAGCGACGCCATTAACCATGGTGCTCCTGTGTAGTTTGTTAAACAAAGCAATACAAAAATACATATTAGTCCACCAAACGCGCCTGTTGCAGCATCAGCAAAATTTGTTCTTGAGGGAGCATGCCCCCCTCCATTCATTTTGGATATGTATGTTTTTATTCGATGATCTTTTTCTTCTTTTTCCTGCAAACGTACGAAATCTGCCATTACTCGCCATCCTTTATTTACAATAATTCTGTCGAACATAGTCTTTTTTTAATCTTTTCTGAGCATTTCCTATTATATCAGCTAATAAATAGAATTCAATTTCCATTTGTCATATTTTAGACAAAATTAAACTATACGAGCAACTCTATCAATTACCCGAGAGATATCTTACAGTGCTTATATTTTTTATCCATGTTCAACATGCAAAAGGTGTTCGCAATGATTACATGCCGAATACCTTTTGCAATATTAGTTACAAATAGCCCCTATTAACGACAGTAGTACGCTACAAGCAACAGTTTTCTTCCATTTTTGGACTTTGCCATGTCCAATTAGCTAGCCTCTTCAAATTCATAGCAGCAAAAGTAAGCATCGCATGCATGGACAATTTTAATCCCTCTTAAGGCTGTCCAACGCAATTACATAGTAGCGACTCTCGGTCTATCGTACTCACCTTGATTTCTTGCATTTCTTCTTTTTCAAACTGCTCTGGTGAAAAAAGGTTTCTTTCCTTCGTCTACTCGATCTTGATTCCGCTCTTCTTGGCGTTTTGCCTCATACGGACGATTTTCTTTTCAAATTTACGCTTGTTCGCATGCACTTTCATATGTGTCAAATCAATAAAGACTTGGTCAGAGCTCCATAATCTTTGATCCGCAATTTCTTTTAAGATGAGATAGAAATCTGTTCAAATATAGCTGAGTCTTGAAAGTAACATTCATAATTTTTACCGATAGACGCACACTAGTTGATTGGAGCGCAGGCGGCGACTTCTGCGGGAATAGCATGAGCTGAAGACCTCGCAGGAGCGGAGCGATGAGGAGTCTGCGAAAAGCGTCCGCCGTAGCGCAAAGCAACGGGTTCATATAGATTCTACACTTCTACTTTCAAAGAAAAAAGCCTACCACTAAAGGCAGGCTTTGTATTAATCATATTGTTTTTTCACTGGTTTAAAAATTCGCGCTTTCTTCAGCACCGTTTTCGGCACTTGGAAGGTTGCCGTTACTACGCCAGGATGACGACCGATTTCAATAGATCCTGTAATCGTCGCACGATTCATGACCTCCGGCTCGCTCATCTCGAATAACCGTGCAGCCCGGCTAATTGCATTATCTGTTGCCTCATTTAATGTTGTTCCTGATCCTACAACTGCTACAGGGAAAGCTTCCTCCACCTGTTTGACACCGAATTCCTCTGCTAGTTCACGGGCTCGTCGCTTTTCTTCTTTTGTAAAAGGCTTCGCTGTGTATGGCAAATCTTCTTCGTTCGGTAAGATAATTGGACCTTCTAATGTCACTTTCTTCAAAACATTCACCTGAAGCTGAACAATGCCTGCTACATCTGTTGTATGCCCAGCAATTTCTCCATCACCCTGCATCGCATGCATATCACCAATATACACACCGCCACCAGGTACCTTTACAGGACAAATAATTGTCGCTCCCTCGCGTACGCGGCTAATATCCATATGCCCATCTGTTCGATGTGTATCTAGTTCAGCCTGTGTAAATGCATATTCATGCGGCGCACCAATTAAGAACGTCCCAAAATCGCCAGCATTATGTGAGTCCGGCATCGCCTTCGAAGGTGTTGTTCCAAGCTGCCCTAAAAACGGACGCATTCTTGCCATAACACCTACTAAATCACTTGGCGCCAAAGCTACCACTGGATTTTGCACAGAATTTTCAGGTGTCCGCATATAGTTTTTAGCATCGAGTGCAATACGACGAGCGCCTTCTCGACCAACTGTCACACCGATATTGCCCTTTTGATCTAGTGCCATTGTATAACCATTGGTCATTTTAAATGGTGCGGTTTCTGTATCACAGGTCGAACAGCGGATTGCCTGCGGACCAACACCTCTTACTACAGTACTTGGGTGGAGCTTACCACAGCCTGGACATTTTACTGACACGAAAGGATCGCCAATAAAACGATCGACGATTGCCTCATCATGCCCTGATGCCGTTGCAAGAGATGTTACCTGAATTGATTTGATTGTAATCACAATGGCATCGCCCACCTCAGCACCTTCTACAAAAACAGGCTTCGTTACTTCGTGTCCACCACGAATCGTAGGTGTCAGCATTGGTCCCCAACATCCTGGGGTTGTATTTGCAATGATGATGCCCCCATTCTTTACTGGGCCAAGCATTTTCTGTTGCGGATCTAAAATACCATCGATGAACTCATTGACGAATAATGTTTCGACAGCTTGCGCTTGCTGTACCATATCCTCATTTTCCGATTGTTTCATTTTCTCATGTACTTGCAATTCGGTTATCATGGTTAGCCACTCTCCAATTCCAAAAATTTTCATATGTAGTCATTTACTCCCTGAATAAGGGTAAAAGAGAGCTCTCTACTTAAACGAGCAGAGAGCTATAATCATTATTTATTAATGTACAAATCGAAAATATGTGAGAAGTCTTCCTTAACATACTTTTCTTTATGGTCTATCATCCATTTACTTGCGAAGCTTGTAATTTCTTTGAATGACGAAGCTGGTGATATATTATCATTACCAATGCGTCCCATTGATGCTGAGGCAATAGTAAGGCTCTGCTCCGCTACACTAAACTTGTATGCATCTTGCTTTTGCTCGTAACTAATGGCATGTAACGCCTTATACAAGTCCTTAATTTCGTCAATAAAACGCTTATGAATGTCAATTGAAAGTGTATTATTGCCGATTGTAAACTTAATTTCGACATCGAGATCAATAGTTCCTGCTGTTTCGAGTAAAACCTCACTAATTTTAAACATTGAATAGTCATAGCGACGCAATAAGCGCTTTTTACTCATCGCATTTTCACCATCTACATGGATGAGGGCACGGTTTGTAAAGCAATATTCATCTGCTTTTGTCTTAATTAAAAAATAGATTTTCTCGTCAATTTCATGCAGAATAAAATCATCTGCATCTGTTTTGTCAAAATCTTCATGAGATACGACTACCCCAATATCTGAAAGCCCTAGTGCTTCTGCTGCTATTTTTTTGAACATCGTCATTCCTCCTGGATTGTTATTACTATTACTACGCTTGGGCTCCCTGGAAAGTTTCATATAAATAAAGGTCTTTGTGTACGTTTATACACAAATGACCTAAAATTAGATTATTGTAAATGGATTGTCACAGGGTCCATTTTTTTTACCTCCAAACCTTTTCCTGAGCCTAAAGAGAAGTAGATTTCCGGCACAATTGTAATGGATGTTGCTGCAGGGTCGATCGCTTGTACAGTGCCACTCGACTTCGTATAAATACCATAATCAGAGCTTTGACTACCATTTGAATCGACTATATAAATGTTGCCTAGATTATCACGTATTTCTTCAAATTGAATATCAATATACGGCCATTTCTTTACTATCTCTGGCTCAACATTATGCTCGTAATGAATGACTGTCGACAAATCATTTTTTGCAAGTGCTGTAAATCGAGCTGTAACACCATGATTTGTAACGGTTTCATTTACTAGCTGTAAGTCCTCTACAAGTTTTGGCACTTTAAATTGGAAAGCCCAGTCCCCCTTCACTTCTGTTACATCTCCTTTTTTACTCCTATCAGTAAAAACTTGAGGCCTCCACAGTATTTCAATTTCATCCGGCACTTCCTTATCAAAATGTGGTGTTATTTTTTCGAGTCCAACATAATTCGTATCACTCACCTTTTGAATAGTGCCGTGAGCGCCAATACCTTTCGAATTTTTTATATCTAATCCATGCATGCTAAAACGTGGATTTGGCCCTAAATCAATCTCTGTTTCAAGCGCATAGGAAATCGTAACTGACGTCCCATCATACACAGCACTTTCAATCATCATTGATATGCCGTTACTCGTTTGCACTTGTCCAATTTCCGTCGCGTAGTTCTCAAAATTCTCAAACATTGTATGGTTATTATCAAAGTAGCTAACGATATTTTTCATAAATGGAATTTGCGTGGCAAGTGTTGGAAAAGTAAAATTTATAGTTGTCACAGCACTCACACCTATAATTGCCGCTGCCGCTAAATTGCGCAACCATTTCGCTGTACGCTTTTTCGTGTTATTGTTTAAAATAATTTGTTTTAGCTGCACCTTCTGCGTTGGAGATAATTCCATCGGTTCAATTGAGTCCACGTCTAGATCTAACCAATCTTTATGGTTTTTCGTCGTCATGTTAACGCCTCCTTAAGCTGAACTGTCTTCGCTAACTTTTTCTTCCCACGGTAAAGTCGATTTTCAACAGCTGCCTTCGATAAATGCAAGGCCTCTGCAATCTCCATAGTGGATAAGTGTAAATAGTATTTCATCATAAAAATATCTCGATCGATACTTTCTAAATGACTAATTGCCAACAGTAATTCGTTTCTTTGCTCTTTTTTCACAAGTTCCTCTTGCACGTCTCCTAAATCTGGTTTTTGAGCAAGTTCCTTGTCATTATGCTCACGTGCTTGCTGTTTTTCCAGCTTGCGAAATACGTCAATGGCTTTATATTTTGTCAGCATTCCCATCCATTTTTTGAAATCGATCGGCTCCCCTTTAAAGTGCTGTGCATTTTGCCAAACTGCTAAAAACACATCATTCACACAGTCCTCGACAGCATCTTTACTAATGTCAGCCAACACTTTAAAGGCAATAGCGTGCACAAAACCTGAATAATGTTCAATAACGTATTCAAGGGCATCTTCCTTTTGATTTTGTAAACGACGAATAAAATTTTTAGCATTACACTTCATATCCTCGCCTCCTTTATTTTTGTTCAAATCCTTTTTCACTAACTATATCGAAGCTCACTGGCTAAAACTCTCATTTATTTTTAGTACCCGTGTACATGCCACCACATTTCGTCTTCCTAACAAGTTTCATTTATAATAAAGCTCATAATAAATAAATGTGCTAGCTACTTCCAAAAATTCAAGCTATGCGCTATTCTTTATGTTCTATAGGATATGAACATCAATTATAAAAACGAAAGGGCGTATGAAAGCATGCAGGAACCAATTATTTTAGTCGTGGATGATGAGGCAGATTTAGCAAATCTACTAAAGATGAGTCTCCAAAAAGAGGGCTTCAAGCACATCCATACAGCTGGCTCAATTACCGAAGCCTGGACGAGTTTTCAACAGAATTCCCCAAATATCGTGTTACTCGACGTGATGCTACCAGACGGTGAAGGGTACGATTTATGTCGACGTATTCGAGAAATATCACATGTACCTGTGCTTTTCATGTCTGCTAAAACAGAGGAAATAGATAAAATTTTAGGCCTTGCCATTGGGGGCGATGATTATATTACAAAGCCCTTTAGCCCAAAGGAGGTAGCCTACCGTGTAAAGGCACAGCTACGCAGAGCTGGCTACCAGACACAGGATGCTCCGGCAACTACTACATTGCAAGCCTTACAGGTTGGACCCTTTCTGCTAAATGGTGATGAGACGGAAGTACATAAGGACGGTACTTTACTAGAACTTACCGCTAAAGAAATTGGTTTAATGGCCTGCTTTCTGCACAATCCAAATCGCATTTTAAGCAAGGAAACACTGTTTGAGCGTGTATGGGGGGAGGATTTCTTTGGCTCTGACAACACTGTCATGGTGCACATTCGAAGACTCCGTGAGAAAATTGAAAGCGATGCATCGAAACCTGTTTTCATCACAACCGTCAAAGGACTCGGCTATAAGTTTATTATTCCGAAAGTGGCGCAAACATGAAGTGGCGACTAACAGCTCGCTTTCTATTTTCAGTGATATCCATTGTCATCATCGTTATTTTTGTTAATACTGCCATTCTGATTGGCCTCATTATCTATCAGCAGGCAAGTAAATTTGATAGTACAACTGCAGCTACAGACGAAACCTTTGTCCGTGCATTCCAACAGTATATTGATGAAAGTGGTAATATCGACAAAGAAGGGCTACAACAGTTGCATCAACGAAATGCATGGATACAATTGCTTGATCCAAATGGCCAAGTCATTGCTTCACATTTCGCCCCTGAAAATGCTCTTTCTCATTATGCACCTGTGGATTTAATTCAAGTTTACAAATATAAGGAATACGATATTGACACAACAGTTTATGTAGGAAGTAAAAGTAAAAGCGATATCAACTATTTAATTGGTATTAAAGGTAGCGGCGTTTCAAGGTATGTTGCTCACTTTTCTGGAGAGTCGACTTTACAACTTATCGGAAAATACGGGCTACTTATCGTCTTGGCTGATTTACTTGTGGCGACTCTCGTTGGCTGGCTATTCGGCCGCGCTTTAACTAAGCCTCTCTATGCCATGATTGAACGCATTCAACATTTAAAAAATCACAAGCATATGCCCATTAAAATGCCGAAGGGTGTCTATCAGCCTGTTTTTGAAAATTTAAATGAGGTGTCGAGTGAGCTGGCTGCACATGAGCAGGAGCGCAAACAGTTGGAGATAATGCGGGAGGAATGGATTAGTAATGTCTCACACGATATGAAAACACCACTTGCTTCCATTCGGGGTTATGCCGAGCTATTAAATGATGGGAGATTAACGCCCAACGAGCAGATCGAATACGTACGCATTATAGAAAAACAGTCATTGCATATGCAAGATTTACTCGATGATTTAAACTTAACGATGCGACTAAGACATCAGCAGTTACCGCTCTCTTTGACCGAGGTTAACATAGTTCAGTTTATACGTGAAATCATTATTGATACACTCAATATGCCGCAGTACGAGCTGGCCAAAATCGATTTTGATGCCAGCACTGACATAATCGAGCACAGTATTGACATACACTTTATGCGTCGGGCTATTGTGAATTTTTTACACAATGCATTGCTCCACAATCCGCCAGATGTAACTGTACATGTCCTTGTCGAAGACAATTCAATTATAATTTCTGACGATGGCCATGGTATTTCCGCTGAAGATCTTGCCCATATTTTTGAACGCTACTATCGTGGCACAAATACTGAACAAACACATGGTACTGGGCTAGGTACTGCTATTGCGCGTGATATTATAGAAGCTCATGGAGGATCCGTGACCATTACTTCCGAAGAACAAAAAGGGACAACGGTTAACATTCAATTAAAAGAAACTGTCCAAGATGCAAAAACGCAGTAAAAACATACGTGCCAATGCTTTCACTAACACTTATGCACAGAGCTTGGATGTTGCTGGTGCACTTTACATTCACACAAAAGGTATTCGGAATAATCACATTCCGAATACCTTTTGAAATTTTATCAGAAATATAATAGCCCCTATTAACGACAGTAGTACGCTACGATCAACTATTTTCTACTATCCAATTAGCTAGCTTCTTCAAATTCAAGGTAGCAAATACACGTTCAATTTTCCATGGGTCCACTCGCTCTTGATTCAGCTCTTCTTGACGTTTTGCCTCATATGCACGCGTTTCCTTGCGCACGATTTTCTTTTCAAATTTAAGCTTGTTTGCACCCACTTTCACATGTGTCGAATCAATAAAGACATGGTCAGGACTCATAATCCTTAATCCGTAATTTCTTTTAAGATGCGATAGAAAATCTGTTCAAATATAGCTGAGTTTTGAAAGCGACGTTCATAATTTTCACTGATAGACGTCCACTAGTTGATTGGAGCGCTGGCGGCGACTTCTGCGGGAATAGCATGAGCTGAAGGCCCCGCAGAAGCGTAGCGACGAGGACACTGAAGCCATGCCCGCGAAAAGCGTCTGCCGTAGCAGAAATCAACGGCTTCATATAGATACTTCTATTTGAAAAGAAAAAAGACTGAAGACAAACTCAAAAAACAGAGTTTGTCTTCAGTCTGAAAGGAGGTGTCTCAGTAATTAATTCTGAGACACCTCCTTGCTAGTTTTTATTTTAGTAGTTTTTGCACCTTTGCAGGCATATCTTCAAACTTTACTTCATCATATGACGTTACTTCGTTTTCTTTTTTCACGTAAAGCTTCAAATAGGCATCATGACGTAAATTTTTCTGCGCAGAAAACTTCAGTGTCGTTTCGTCGCCCTTGTCATTAAAAGCTGGAAGCTCGTACCAATACGACTCGAAAATCTCTCCGTTACTCGCCTTATACTCCTCTAATTCACCATCAGAAGTAATATGAACATAATATGTGTCTTTATTTAAACGGTTAAAATCAACTGTCATAAGCACTATTAGACCTGCCACGAACAATATAAACAATGCTCCAATACCAAAGAAAACCTTTTTCATTTTATTTGGCCTCCTGTTTCACAATTTTATAAAATGATCGTACTGTAAAGATATAATATAAACCATAGATTGCTGAATATGCGACCATCCATAGAATAACCGGCTTGGTCATATCCATATTGAATAACTTTGAAAAGGCTATCAGCGCAAATGAACTATGCACGATGCCCACAACGAGTGGAGCTCCAAATATCACGGCAACCTGCCCTGCAACAGTTTTCAATATTTGCTTGCTGTTGACACCAATTTTATTTAAAATTGCATATTTTGCCTGATCTTCTTCCGCTTCAGTTAAAATTTTAAAGTAAATGATGCTTCCAGTAGCTGCTAGGAATACGAGCCCTAAAAAGCTTCCTACAAATAGCAGTGAGCCAACTGTAGCTAAACTGTCTTTATAACTTTGCGGTACGCTTGAAAATCCCTCTTGTTGATCTGTTGGAAGCTGTTCGTAGATTTCATTAGACACGTCCAATTGCTTTAAGTCATTGTCCATGCCCACTACCTGCAACTTAATATTGTCTGCATTTGCTGCTGCAAACTCCTTGTCATTGACCACAAGAACCGTACCAGCTGCAATAAAGTTTAACACACTATCTGTATACATTTCATCGACATGGAAGGAATCTCCGTTTGCCAATTTAAATTTTTCACCTGTAAAATCATGTGAAAAACGTTCATCATAACTAGCATCCAGTAAAATTGTCGAACCATCTGCAATTTGTAACTTGCGGTCTATTCCCTGCAATTGGGCTAAACGATTGTAATCAGATTCCTTCAATAATGTATATTCAAAATACGCAAATTCATTATCAACACGTAAGCTTTTCGCAGTAAGTGATTCATTGTACAGCACATTCTTTTGCGAAAACTCTACAGACTCGCCTTTCCACATGAACGTATTTGGTAACATTTGGCGTACTGATGCTTCTGTATTGTAATACATTCCAAAAACGCCACCACCTGCTGTAATAGTCGTTGCACTCAATATCGCAATGATCGACAGCGATTTTGCATTTGCTCGAATACGATACAATAGTTGCGATACGCCAATTAAATTCAAGCCTTTCCATGACCAAGACGTTGCCTTTTTCAGTGCTGTAAGGACAAATACGCTGACACTATGGAACAGTAAATATGTTCCCGCAATTGTTACCCCAATAACCATAAGCGGCGTACCAAGTACTGTGAATAAACGCCAAATTGGACTCGTGAAAATATCCGAAGCCGCTGTATAATAGCCAAATGCAATGAGCGCCGTCCCAAGTATAGCCGCTACGAATGAAGCACGTGGAATTTTCTCTCCCTGCTTCTCTGCATGGAATAAATCAATCAGCTTAAACTGATAAATAACTCGGTATCCCTGTAATGATGTAAATAAGAACAACAGTGCAAAAATCCCTGCAGTATTAAGCACTGCTTCAGCTGAAAACGTTAAATTCGCTACGACCTCGTAACCCATGAGGCGTACCAAGATTGTAAGTAGAACCTTCGACATAAAGAATCCAATGACAATGCCTAGCACTAGTGATACCAGCCCAATAACTAAATTCTCAAAAAAGAGCATTAGGCCAATTTTTTGTTTACGCACACCTAGTAACGAATAGAGCGCCACCTCTTTTTTCCGCTTCTTCATAAAAAACGAATTCGAATATGCAATAAAAATTACAATAAAGAATAATAGTACAACTGATGATGCACTCATCAACCCTTTAATTTGCTGCGATGATCCTTTTAACGCTGAAATATCATCATTATATTTTAATGTCACAAATGTGAAGTAAATGACGATACTAAATACCATCGAGGCAATATATAAAAAGTAATTAGACAAATTACGCTGTATATTTTTGCGGGCTAAGCTAAATAACGTCATTTACTCCACCCCCGATGCTAGAAAGCACCTGTAAAATCTCTTGGAAAAACTGCTTTCTTGTTTGTGTACCACGATGAATTTCTTTTGAAAGTTGCCCATCCTGGATGAATAAAATACGTTGGCAGAAACTTGCCGCAAATGCATCATGTGTAACCATCATAATTGTTGAGGCCTGTGTTTGATTTAAATCACTCAAACTTTCTAATAAATCTGTCGCTGATTTTGAATCCAATGCACCCGTTGGTTCGTCTGCAAAGATAAGCTTTGGTTCCGTTACTAATGCACGTGATGATGCTGTACGTTGTTTTTGTCCACCAGAAATTTGGTACGGATATTTATCGAGCAAATCACGAATGCCAAACAACTCAGCTATACGATTGACTCTTTCGTTTATTTCCTTCGTTGGTATCTTCGCAATTGCTAGTGGTAGTACTATATTTTCACGCACCGTCAGAGAATCGAGCAAATTATAGTCTTGGAAGATAAATCCTAGATTGTCTCGACGAAAATCTGCGAGCTCTGTATCTTTCATGCGTGCTAAATTTACATCACCTATGACAATATCGCCTGTCGTTGGTGTATCAATTGTCGCTAATACATTTAGCAAAGTGGATTTTCCGGCACCCGAAGGCCCCATTACACCCACAAACTCACCTTTTTCTACTTGAAATGTTATATTCGATAGCGCAGTAAATGTATTCGCGCCCTTGCCATATCTTTTCCCTACATTTTGTACTTTTAATAATGGCGTCATATACGCTCACCTCTTCCTTCTGATTACAGTATACGACCCCAAACTTACAGCAAAATTGTCGCAAGCTTACATCAACCTTAAATCAAAAACAATTTATCTCAACGTTTTAGAATTTTATCGCCTAACTTTTGAATTTTATCGACGTACTTTTAAAATTTATCGCCTAACTTTCCGAGAACACTAAAAAAAGATCCACACACAAAATTGTGCATGAATCCTTCAAAACTTATACCCGTATAACGCGCCATGATAACTACAACCGCCCATTCATTCTTGCGGCCTGCTGTAGTGGATCCCATACGCCATTGTATGGTGGTGCATATGCTAAATCTAAATCTAGTAAATCAGGTAAGGTCATTTTGTTGTATAACGCTGTCGCAAAGACATCGATACGTTTATCGACTCCTGCTGGTCCCACAATTTGTGCACCAAGTAGCTGCTGATCTCGCTTCCGTACAACAATTTTAATATACAGTCGTTGAGCCCCTGGATAATAGCCTGCGATATGACGCGCTGATAATTTATATGCTTCATATTCATAGCCAAGCTTTTTTGCCATGCGTTCATTAATACCCGTTGTTCCTACTGATAAATTAAAAAACTTCACAATAGACGTACCGACAATACCACGGAATGGCGCAAATTTCCCAGCCATATTCAAGCCTGCTAGTCGCCCCTGCTTATTCGCGGTTGTTCCAAGTGGTATATAATCTAAGCGTTCCTTAACAATGTTGAAATGCGTCGCGCAATCACCTGCGGCATAAATATTTTCAACAGAAGTTTCTAGATGACGATTCACGATAACTGCACCATTTTTAGCAAGTGCAATTCCTGTCCCCTCTAAAAATTGCGTATTTGGTTTAATACCTGTGGCAACAATCACTAAATCAGTATCCAACGCCTCAGCCTCTGTCACAACACGTTCTACTCGCCCATTGCCCTCAAACGCCTGCACGGTTGTATTTAACAATAGCTCAATGTCCTGCTTTTTTGCTTCATCATGTACATGCTGCGCTAGCTCTTCATCTAGGATTTTTGCAACATGACTGCCGCGTTGAATAAGACGCACCTTTTTGCCACAAGCATGTATGGTTTCTGCCATTTCAAGTCCGATATAGCCCCCACCCATGATTGTCACATGTTCAATATCAGGTGTTAAATCTGACAGTAAATCCTCAAGTTGTGGAATTGTTTTTACGGTGTGTACGCCCGCTAAATCTGCTCCTTTTTTCACAGGCATAGTAGGATTAGCTCCCGTTGCAATAAGCAGCTTATCGTATGCTATCTCGAACGGCTCTCCGGAAGCTTGTGTACCCAAAACAAGCTGTTTATCTACATCAATTTGTTCCACCTCATGCCCAACGCGTGCATCAATGCCATATTTATCACGGAATGTTTCTACATCTCTAGCGATCAGACGTTTTGTCGATGAAATACGCCCATCTACAACATAAGGCAATCCACATTGCCCATATGAGTATATAAATCCACGTTCTAAGGAGGTAATCTCTGCCCCCGGTACATTCCGATAAATCTCCATTGCCGCTGACATTCCAGCCGCATCTCCCCCGATAATTACGTATTTCATGTACAAGACCCCCTTATTTTTTTCTCGTCGCTACTAAGTCTGCATATTCGTCAATATACAATCGGCGTTTTCCTCCACTCACAATAACTCGGACAACGTGTACGGTGATAACTAGCCTTAAAGAGAACGCTGTTATAAAAGTTACTATTGTTAACACAATTTGCAGTACATAAAAAGGTGAATCCATATCTAATTTAATTTGGCTTAGTATATGAATAATCTCAAAAATAGTGAATGTCGCTATAATGGCTACACAACGGCGCCAAGACTGCACGACTATGTCTTTTGTATTGTCGCTGCTTGTCATCATAAAACGCATAACCCTCATACCAATCGTTGCACCTCGTGTGACACTCGGTACAACACCAAAAATCAGTGTATATAAAACTATTTTTACAATAAATTCAAAAATATCACTAGTACTAAATACAGCACCTACTATGAGCCATATAATCTGAGCCATACACACGTCTAGTACAAGAGCTAATAAAATAGATAAGGGCTTAACAATATCTTTTTTCTCTACTTCTGCAGCTTTTGCCTCGACTGCCTCCTGTGTTGGAAACAAAGCCCACACGATTGGCGCTAATAAGAAGCCAAAAAGTGCGCCTACACTATTAAGCATTAAATCATCCACATCAAAAATACGATACGCACAATTAAAGATGCCATAAATACCTGTTACTTGTGTTGTCTCATAAAACAATGTTAACAAAAAGCTGAACATAAATGCACGTTTCCAGTACTTACGATTTCTTAAAAAATATCGCAAGTAAACGCCAAATGGCATCAGCAATAAAAAGTTAAAGAATGCTTGGAAAAATGCCGGCTGTTTAGTTAAATAGAGCCATGTCGCCGGACTTGTCAGCACAATACCACTATCTTTCATAATATCTGCAATGAATTGAAACGGACGTAAATTATAATGGACAGTGTCTGCTGATTGTAGTGAGCAGGTATCACGTGTTTCCGGAAACGGCAACAACACTAAGCATAAGGCCGCTAAAAAATAAAAAATAAATGAAAACATAATGATTGTTTTTGATAGTGACAAGAAATTATATTTGCGATACGTATAAATGAGCCATGGCACAAATAACACAAATGACAATAGTATCGTTATCAACGTTGCCACCAAAATGGAATTTGTATAAATTGACATACATGCACCTCTTTTGTTTAAAAGAGCACACTAAAAATTTTCCAGTGCCCTCCGTTTAACATCCCCGTTTTTTATCAAGCATAACCTACAAAGACAACGTTAATATGTCATCAAACTTAAAAAATTCTTAAATTGAAAAGTTGGTAGACCCCTTCTGCTTCGTATGAGTACAGTAAGTTCACCCATATATATAGATGGCACAATTACTTAGTGGCATGGTATCCCACCAACTTTTGTGAAGAACAAAAAGGCAGGTAGAGAAAAACGATTCGTTTTCCTTACCTGCCTTCCTATTGCATTTAGGTTTTTGTTATTTCTTCCTTACAGAACGTTAAAATCTCTTCTAACTCATCATCCTCAAGTGCGAAGTCTAAATACTCGCCCTTCGCTTTTTCCATGATGAAATAATTTAATATAAATGGCTCACTATCTTTTTCACCAATTAGTACACGAAGCTCGATGCCTGCCTCATGGTATAGCTCATCTTCTTCATCAATTTCAACATCTAAAATGAACTCAAAGCGTTTACCGTCAATAATATTCGTCGGATCTAAAATTTCTTCCATTGAAAATTGTGTAATATTCATTTGTGCTAGCTCCTTTGTCTTTACCTGTTCTTTTATATAATAAATCAATTTCAGCATGGGTCAACTAGAAAACCCGTATACACCTTTAAGCAATTATGCCACAATAAAGTGAAACGCCCAGTAGCAGGCTTTGCTTAGCCCTTGGTGGCTAGTTGGATTAAAAGAGTTTATACAGTAACTTATCAGCCCTCTTTTGCCATAAGCCTTGCCATGAGTAGTTTTTCTGCCCAAAAATGAACACTATATGACTTACATAAAGGAGGCTTTTTACAGTGAAAGAGCTACTATATTATCAAGATGCGATGCTACGTGAATTTGACGCAACAATTGCAGGGACAGGCACTGAGACAGACGGCCGTCAATACGTTGTACTTTCAAATACTGCCTTTTATCCTACAGGTGGTGGGCAACCACATGATACTGGCACCTTAAACAACATTGAGGTCGTTGATGTCGAGAAAATTGACGATGAAATCCGACATTATATAACGTGCGAAGCTTCAGCTTTAACAGGTGTAGTTCATGGCAAATTGAACTGGCACCGACGCTTCGATCATATGCAACAGCACGCTGGTCAACATATTTTAACTGCAGCATTTGTAGAATTATTTGATGCACAAACGGTAAGCTTTCACTTAGGAAGTGAGCAGGTCACAATCGATATTGCCGTCGACGTTTTGACAGATGAGCAGCTTGTTGCGGCCGAAGCGAGAGCAAATGAAATTATTTTAGAAAACCGCCCGATTGAGACGAAATGGATTACAGAGAAAGAACTTGTAGATTACAACTTACGAAAAGAGGTTGCAGTCACAGGTGATATTCGTCTTGTCATCATTCCTGATTATGATTACAACGGTTGTGGCGGTACGCATCCAAGCTCTACAGGGCAAGTCAACGCTATTAAAATTCTTGGCACCGAAAAAATGAAGGGCAATGTGCGTGTCACTTTCGTCTGTGGGCAACGTGTATTGACAGAGTTGGCAATGCGCAAAACTGTACTGGCTGATGTTGCGCGGCAACTGAGCGTTCCTGAAGTTGACGCAGCAAACGCTCTCACGAAACTATTAGTAACACAGAAGGGTACTGAAAAGGCACTCATCGCTGCACGGGAAGAACTGCTTGCCTTCGAAGCGAAAGCATTAGCTGCAAGCAACGCCTATATCATTACGGCCGCCTTTCGTCATCGTACTGTGCAAGAGCTTCAAAAATTAGCCCGATTCATTGTGGCTGAACGTTCAGAAGTAATCGCACTACTTGCTTCCGAAAATGAAGACAAGCTACAATTTGTCGCAGCACGAGGCGCACAAGTGGAAAAAAACATGAAAGACATCGCCACACATGTACTTCCGCTTATTAATGGAAAAGGCGGTGGTAGCGAGCAAATGGTTCAAGGCGGTGGCGAATGCCTCATCGCTACAGAACAGTTGCTCACTGCCATGCAAGAAGCCACTAGTTGAAGAATAAAGAACAGGGTGATTTTCTTTTTCACGGATATTAAGTGATGTTCAATCGGGGACAGGTGCCGAATATTTTGGGCAACGTTGAAAATTATAAAAATAAAGTGAGACTTCAATTAGTGGGGGTTTTCTTCATCCCACACTGATTGTTGTTGAACTGATCGGGCATTTACGATCAGCCATCTAGTTAACTCGTTGTCATCTTTCAACTTGAGGTGGGGTTAATGAAGGATAAATCCCTCGACAACTTGGAACAACGCTTTCTCTGTTTCCTAGAATGACACTCATCAAGACGTATTAGACTCGTTGATCATATTTATGTGATGTGTACCGGTAGCTTAGACTCGAGTGAAAGGGCTTCGGTACACATTTCATTTTTTCTGCTAAATAAAACAAACTGTCATACATAATATTAATGACGTATTCATTAATCTGGAATTTTTAAACCGACAGTCCACGATATTACAGAATAATAAAAACAAATTTAAGCATTTTTATTATTAATTTCATCGATGACATTTAGTATCTTTGTTCTGAATAGATTATCTTCTAAAAAAGCCTTAATAAATTCATTATATTTTTTTTCAATCCAAATAGTCTCTAAAGCGCTCATATCTTCAATAAAAAAAGAAAAAGATATATTCTCAGAATCATTACTTCTAAAACCCGCGGAAGTTAAGACAAATAATGTAGCCCCCCCTTTATACCATAGGCGTTTACCACTCTTTTCATAGTCTGTAAACCCCATCAAATCATCCAATAACTGTTTATCTACTGTAGTTAATTTTTCTGATTTCCCTAATTGATACATTAATTTTGCATAATCAGAACTTGAAGCTGCAGGGAGTTTTTTTGTTAGCTCTCTTTGAACTTTCATTGTAGACATCATATGCAAATTTTCGATGAATCTATTTGCTTCGCCTTTAATAATTTTGTTTAACAGTTCAGTAGCTAATAAATTAAAATGACTAATTGGCATGTCTTTAATAGTTTGAGCAATATTTTTTTTCGGTACTTTCTCCGCTATATAAAGATAACTAGGAATTAAAATTGCTGAATTAATGGGGTAGATTTCTGTTTGTTGTAACAACGAATACTCTTTTATTACTGCATCAATTTTGTCTTTTCCTAATCTGTAATATATAAAGTCAGTACAAGCATTCGAACTATATTTCATCATTCCTTTTGCAATTTCTTTTAATGTAACTTCACTACCTATATGTTCATTTTCTTTCCATAGATTATGAGCGTTTCCATCTGTGTTTTTTAAATAAAGTGAATCAACTTCTTTAACTGGGACTAATTCATCTGGGTTTAAAAATTTATTACGTACGGCATTAATGAATGCAACAGCGTATAAAATTTTCACGGTACTTGCTAAAGGTATAATTTTATCTTTGTTGTAGGTAATTATTTCATTATCATTTTGGATTACTGACATTGACCACATTTCAGGGTTCTTTTCCATCAATTTAATAATGTCATCTTTTGTTTTGTTTATGTCCTTCCTTTTCATAAAAAAGCCCAATAGTATAAAACCTATGAATAATAAAAGTACACCTAATAAAATAGTAAAGTATATGTTCAACAGACTAATCCCCTTTTTTGGTAACTCACATGATAAGTCATCGCATTGATTACAGCAATAATATTTCTTCTATTAGAAGCCACTAAATTATCTATATGTTACCTATTTCAATATACTTAAACGTTACCACAAAAGGAAAAAAAGTCCAAAATAAAATTCTCTTGTTACTACCTGCAAGTATATGCCAGTAACTAATTCTTTATTATTAGCGACACTATGCAAACGTTTAGGTACCTCTTTAATTTCTAATTAGTATTCTCTTCTCATATATTTTTTATCTATCATCTTTTAATTTCAATTATAGATTAAACATTACGTAACATAAAAAATGTTATTTATGTAATCCCCTAAAATAACCGAGGTATTAGCAATTTTCTATCTCCTCGTAATTGTACTTTAAATTGGTTTTCTTCTACTGGATAAAATTAAAACTTTTCCCATGTGAAATTGATTATTATTTACTTTTTTTGCTGATTATAAATGATAGAACATAATCTATATATTCTTGAGGGGAGTATCTATATGAGTACTGACAATCATGTTTCACGTCGTGACTTTTTAAAAACAACAGGTATTGCTGCTGGTACATTAGTCGGTGGTGGATTAATAGGTGGGCTCGTAGGCTATAACATGAACGGCAAAGGGACTTCCACTTTAGATCATGGTAATGGAACTACACATGAAGCTACTGGAACACCTAAAGCTAAAATGTTTTTCATGAACGAACGAGATTTTAGTGTTTTATCGAATGCTACAGAACGCATATTTCCAGAAGATGATTTAGGTCCAGGTGCGATTGGTTTAGACGTACCCTATTTTATTGATCATCAATTAGCCGGACAATATGGCAGTAATTCCAAGGAATATATGCATGGCCCATTCGGTGAAGGTGCACCGACACAGGGCTATCAAAGTCGCTTAACGCGCTCAGAAATCTTTAAGCAAGGTATTCAAAAAATAGAGACCGAAGCACAAAATCGGTTCAAAAAAAGTTTTAACGACTTAGATGGCAAACAAATGGACGAAATTTTAACTGCTTTCCAGAAAGGCGAAGTTCAGATGAGCGGTGTCACATCTGCATTCTTCTTTGCTTTACTACGTGCGGCTACATTAGAGGGCGCTTATGCAGATCCAATGTATGGTGGGAATCGAGATATGGCTGGCTGGCGTATGAAAGGCTTCCCTGGACATCAGATGGCTTTTATTACACAAATTGAAGATACGAAGTTCCAAAAAATTGAGCCTAATCCATTAGGCAACCACTAGGGGGTTTTATAGATGGTGACAACATTACCAAGTGTAGACGTTGTAACAGTCGGTGTAGGGTGGACTGGAGGCATTGTTGCTGCGGAGTGCTCAAAAGCTGGCCTAAAGGTTGTAGGTTTGGAACGTGGGCAAAAACGTGGAACTGAAGATTATTTGAATGTCCACGATGAGTATCGTTATGCAATTCGATATGACCTCATGCAAAACCTTTCCAAGGAGACTATATCATTCCGTAATAACCGTAACATGAGAGCTTTACCAATGCGCCAGCTTGGTTCCTTTTTACTTGGAGAGGGTCTGGGAGGGTCTGGGACGCACTGGAACGGTATGTCTTATCGTTTTTTGCCGTATGATTTTCAGATTAAAACACTGACTGACGAACGCTATGGTCCAAATAAATTAGGACCCGATTATTTACTACAGGATTGGGCATTAACATACGATCAACTAGAGCCCTATTTCGATAAATTTGAAAAAACGGCAGGCATTTCAGGGGAAGATAAGAATCCCTTTGCAGGGAAGCGAGCTAATTCTTTTCCAACACCTCCTATGAAAATGACGCCAATGCTAGAGCAATTTGAAAAAGCAACAAAAAATTTAAAATTATCACCTTATATGGTTCCTTCTGCTAACGTATCAGAAGTCTATAAAAATCCTGATGGTGAAACGATTAACGCCTGTCAATATTGCGGATTCTGTGAACGTTTCGGATGTGAGTATGGCGCAAAATCTTCAGCAGAAATTACAGTTGTGCCGACTGCTTTAAAAACAGGAAACTTCGACCTACGCTTTAATTCCAATGTTGTTGAAATTTTAAAGCAAGGGAACAAAGTAACCGGTGTCAAATATATCGATACTATATCTGGTGAAGAATTTATTCAACCTGCTAATGTCGTTGTATTAACAAGCTATGTCTTTAATAACGCAAAATTATTAATGATGGCCAACATTGGACAACCATATGATCCAATAACAGGAAAAGGAACATTGGGCCGAAACTATTGTTATCAAATTTTACCGGGTGCTGCTGGATTCTTTGATGAGCAATACAATACATTTATGGGTGCAGGCTCTCTTGGTATGACAGTAGACGACTATAATGGTGACAACTTCGACCATAGTGAATTAGATTTCATACATGGTGGAACTATTGCATTAACACAAACCGGTACTCGTCCTATTGGTTCAAACCCAACTCCTCCCGATACACCAACATGGGGACCAGAGTTTAAGAAGCAATCGATTTATTACTATACGCGTTCATTCGGGATTGGTGCACAAGGTGCTTCTATGCCACATAAAGAAAACTATATGTCCCTGGATACGGTATACAAGGACGCTTATGGTTTGCCATTAATGCAGTTAACTTACAACTTTACTAAACAGGATCGCGCACTTCATAAATTTATCTCAGCACGTGCCGCTGACATTATGAAAGAAATGGGCGCAAAAACAATTGTGCCAAGTGCTGAGATTACAGATTACAATATTGTGCCATATCAAACGACACATAATACAGGGGGAACAGTTATGAGTTCAACGCCAGAAAACGGCGTTGTCAATAACTATCTACAGCATTGGGACGTAGAGAATCTTTTCGCTGTTAGTGCCGGAAACTTCCCACATAATGGCGGCTATAATCCAACAGGTACATTAGGTGCGCTAGCCTATCGTTGTGCAGAAGGAATTATTAACTACAGCAAATCTGGTGGGTCTTTGGTTTAAGCTCGTCTTACGCGGTCAATATCTTTTGACATGCCACAATTGTGGTACAAAACGGTGGCCATGTTGAAGATTCAAAGCGTTTTCGTCAAACATTTTTAACATTACATTTAAGAGGAGGCGTGACTTATGGGAGGTCTTGGTGCAATTGGTGTTCCTGGCTTAATTATCATTTTGGTTATTGTATTAATCGTTTTTGGCCCGAAAAAGTTACCTGAAATTGGTGGTGCAGTTGGTAAAACTTTTGCAGAGTTTAAAAAGTCTACAAAAGGCTTAATCGATGACGATGATGAACCAACAAAAAAGGTAGAAAAAAAATCTGACGTTTCGTAGGAGGTGTTCCTATGGATCCATATGAAGAGAGAAAATACTTAAGTCCGCTTGATAAAGAACAAGGCGAGCCTCCCGTATCTGTGGAGGCCTCTATTGAAATTCCAACCATTACAACTGCACAGGAAATCGTTAAGAAGGAGCCCCTCATTCCTGTGGACTCTTTGCTTGAGCATATTACAGAACTACGTAAGCAAATCATCAAAGCACTCGTTGTATTTATATTATTTTTTATTGTCGTGTTTTCGACCATTAATTTTTGGTTTCCATATGTGACCCGTGGACATTCGCTTGTCATTTTAGGTCCACTTGAGGTCGTTAAATTTTATATGACGATTTCCACAACACTGGCACTTGGACTATCCATGCCATTTTTCGTTCACTTTCTTTGGAGTTTTGTTAAACCAGGTTTAAAGGAAGACGAGAGCCGATTTCTTGGGTTGTATGCACCTGTTATGTTTTTGCTTTTCGTTTTAGGTGTTGCGTTCGGCTATTTTGTCGTTAATCCACTCAGCTATTCTTTTTTAGTTAGCATTGGTGCAGCTAACTTCAATGTCATGGTATCGGCGAGCGAATATATGCATTTTTTAATTATGACAACAGTGCCACTTGGTCTATTATTTGAATTGCCTATTGTGGCAATCTTTTTATCATCCATTGGGCTATTAACTGCTGACTCCATGAAAAAAATACGCGGTTGGTCCTATATCGCCATGGGCGTGGGCTCTGCCGTCATTACACCACCCGATTTCATTAGTCAGCTGCTTGTATTAATTCCGATGCTTATTTTATATGAAATAAGCATTTACCTTGTCAAACGCTTGGAGCACAAGCAAATAGAGAGTGCTGTTCAATAGGCAAAAGCTCATTGCATTGAGTGTTAAATTCTCAAGTAAAAGAGAAATATCTATATGAACCCGTTGATTTCCGCTTCGGCGGACGCTTTTCGCGGGCATGGCTTCAGTCTCCTCGTCGCTAGGCTCCTGCGGGGCCTTCAGCTCATGCTATTCCCGCAGAAGTCGCCGCCTGCGCTCCCATCAACTCGTGTACGTCTATAAATGATTGAGGTGATGGATAGATGACGAAAAATATCAAGGTGAGCACGACCAGACCCTTAGAGTGGCTACTCTGTAAAAGATAACGGACAAAGCACAAACCTCCAAAAATGGTAGAAAACGTCGCTCGTAGCGTACTACTGCCGTTAATAGGGGCTATTTGTAACGAATATTTCTGATAAAATGTCAAAAGGTATTCGGCATGTGATCATACCGAATACCTTTTGTCGTCATCTGAAAAGAGGTAGTCTCATCCTGAGACTACCTCTTTACTGTCTTTAATTCCATTACGACAATTTCGGGTAAATTAAATATCCGATATGGCACCGAGCTATTGCCTAATCCTCGACTTACAACCATTTTTGTCTCCTGTCCCTCGTAAATACCGGCTGTATATTTCGGAAGCATGCCCTGCCCTGGTGCAACAAGTCCACCAAGCCCAGGAATACGTATTTGTCCACCGTGCGCATGCCCAGTGAACGCCAAGTCGATACCGCTTGTCACATACACATTAAATACTTCAGGTCGATGAGCCAGTAACAGCTTAAACATATCTTGCGGCACATAAGTTGTCGCAATCTCCAGCATTTCTTCTGTCGATCTACCCATTAGTGGATCCTCAATGCCAACAATCGCTAAGCGCTCCCCGTTGCGCTCTAATACGGTCGATTCATTGGCCATCACATGTACACCTACCGATGATAGCGCCTCATAAATTTCACTAACCTTATTCGTCGCTACTTCATGGTTTCCTAGTACATAATAAACATCCGCTAATTCAATTAGCCCTCGCACTGCTTGCAAACTCTGCTCCAAATCAAAGCGATTGCTATCTATGACATCTCCTGTAATAAAAATGACGTCTGGCTGCGTCGCTTTAACCTTTGCTATCAACCTCTCTTGATTGTCACCAAAGAGGGCATCATGTAAATCTGATACTTGCACAATACGTAGCCCATCAAAGCTTTCTGGTACCTTTTCGGATTCGAATACATGCTCACTTACAACCAGCCAGTGATTGTTTACGTACAAAAAAATGACTATAAAGACAAGAAAAAAACCTAAGTATAATAATTTTTTCAATCGCAATCGCTCACTTCGTGGCTAGTTATTCAGAAAATCTTCTGCATCTACTATTATAAGCAAAAACCAACCTGATTGTAAGTACATACTCCGAAAATCCAATAGGTTGCAGAAAAAGACTATCTGAGGAAGTGACTTTGAAGTTAGTTTTAACATATTTCCCGGGACGGGATGCAATCATTTACACATCATTTGCTTTTTTCTTCCAATTATCGGCAACTTATTCCAGCTTATAGTCCTCGCCTATAGGGCTTCTTGAATCTCAAAGAAAGCCCCGTGACTACTTGGTATGTGTGAAAACTTCATTGTAAGTACTTCTGTTACCGCCTGACGTGCAAATTGTGAATTGAACATTAAGCGCTTGTACACAAAATGTAACTGGATTGAGTTTATCCACTTCTAATCTAAACTTATTTTCCATTTAACAATCTAATTGAAATCGTGAAAATATTTTCCATACTAATTCATTGCGGTTTGAAACATTAACTTTTTGAAATATAAGCTTTAAATGATCCTGTACCGTGTAGTTTGAAATAGCAAGATTGTGGGCAATCTCTTTTGTTGGAATACCTTTAATCACTTCAAATACTACCTCCTTCTCTCTCGAAGTAAGATTATAGGCAGTAATTAAAAAGGCTAACATTTCTTTAGAAGAGGCTTCATTTAAAAATATAGCTAACTGCTTTTCATTGCTACTTGTCATCACAAAGGACGCCCGAATGGCAATATAACCCGTATCTTTGATTGGTACTAGTAACGATGTATTAGCATTCAATTTGTCAGCCAAGAGCTTCGCACAAATCGCTTGTATAGGTTTAGGTATTTGACATTGTGTTAATCGTTCATTTTTTCTTAAAATTGATAGCATTTTTGAAGCCTTGGTATTGATGGAAATAACACTTAATTCCTTATCAAAAATAATAATGCCTTTTTCACCATCTTCATAAAGAATCCGCTCCTCAATAATAAAATGATGATACGCCTTTAATGCCTCCCCCATCACTGAAATCAGCATTGTTACTTGTGCCAGTTCTGCATCTTGAAACAATGGTTGTGTATTATTAGCTTTTTTAAAGAGCGTTAAAAAGCCGTAGCATTGTCCTTGAAACATCAGTGCAGCTCTTATTTCATCACTAAAACCATTTGGTTGAAGTACCTCTATAAAGCGAATACTTTGCGATAAATGATTATTGATAGCGTCACTTAATCTGCCTATTAGCTGTCCACTTTGTACCAAATATTCATAGTTGTTTATATCTGTCGAATCATACTCTAAAGACATTATTTTATGATGAATAGCTTCTACTGAATGCTCTGTTACTGCACCTACTGAAAAAAGCGTATGGCAATCTGTTAATGTACAACAGTATGCATCAAAATTCACATGCTGTTGAAGCACTTCAATCATCGATTGTCTGTACGTAAATGAACTCTGACTTTCCTTTAAACATTGTTTCGATTTTCTACGCCAATACTGTATATCTTTCATCAACTTATCCCTCCTCTCCAATACATCCAAAATTAAATCACTTATAATTCGTTTCAACATTTGGCACTCAACCATTTTCTTGGTACAGGGCCGCCTTGTCACTTACGCTTACCGTAGGAGGCAAGGCCCCCCAGATTTATGGGATAGTACATTTTCGATAACAAACTATAATTGAGAATAGTTCTTAATGATATTGTACAAGAGTACACATGAAGAAATACAGTTCGATACACGTGCTGTGAAATAAAAATTTTTAGGAGGTCATTTTATGAAGGAACAATTGCAAAATTGGCATAATCCAACTGTTTACACATATCAACAAACCATTCGCCAAAAAATTATAGGCTACGACCTAATATATGATGTAATGACAAATATGCTTCAAAATCACCCATGTACAGATCGCATGCTCATCGTTGGTGCAGGGGGTGGGCAGGAGCTTTTAACGCTAGGCAGCACATTCCCATCCACTAAATTTATAGCAGTAGATACTTCAAGCTCAATGTTGCAATTAGCCGAACAGCATATTAATCAGTTAAATGTTCCACTCAATGTGGAGTGGTATCCAACAGATTTACTTTCACTAAAGATTGATGAGCCATTCGATATAGCTACCTGTCATTTAGTGTTGCATTTTATTGAAGACTTTGATGAAAAGAAAGCTTTGCTAAAAAAAATCGCAGAAAATTTAAAGGATGGCTCTGTTTTATTCCTATCCTCCATTAATGCTGATTTAACTGCACTTACTTTTAAACAACAGCTAAGCTATTGGCAAAGTTCGATGCGCCAAAATGGCATTTCTCAAGATGATTGGCAACGCTTTGAGCAATCATTTGGCATGACTACCCATCCAATTGATATGGAAACCCTTGTTAACTTATTACAAGAAGTTGGATTTCCGACAGTGATTCCTTACTTTAAATCACATATGATTGATGCTTTAGTTGCTATTAAAGAAGATGCTAAAAGAGGTTTTTAAATGCACAAAGAAAATATTTTAATTGTAGGCGGTTATGGAGAAGTCGGTGGGAAAATTGCGAAATTACTACTTCCAAAATACCAAAATAGAGTATGGATCGCTGGTAGAAGCATAGAAAAAGCTAGACAATTTTGTGCACAGCAAAATAATTTAGCTACGCCTATTCAACTTGATGTTACGAAGGCAATCAATGGTCATCAATTAACCAACATAGCCCTTGTCATCATGTGCTTAGAGCAAGAAAACACTCAATTTGCTGCACTTTGTCTCCAAGAAGGCATTAAGTATATCGATATTTCAGCAAGCTACTCCTTTTTGCAGAAGTTAGAGTTGCTCAATCCTCTAGCTGTTAAACACAACACTACAGCAGTTCTTAGTGTGGGTTTAGCTCCGGGACTGACAAATTTAATGGCCATGCATGTAGCCCAACAATTTTCCTCGCTGGAGAAACTTCATATTTCTATTTTACTTGGCGCAGGAGATTCCCATGGTGCAACTGCCATTCATTGGATTTTAAATCAATTAAATAACAGCTACACCATCGCTCATCAAAATGACAAACAAGAAATAACTAATTTTACCAATAAACGTGTAGTAGACTTTATGGGTATAGGTAATCGTAGCTTGTATCAATTTAATTTTTCTGATCAACATATACTATCTAAACATTTACCCTCTAGTCGTATCATTACTAGGCTGGGATTTGATGTTGAATGGCTCAATCTACTTGTATCCTTAATACAAAAGAGTCGTCTTTCCATAGTATTGAAATGGCAATGGCTGAAGAATATTCTTGCGTCTCTTATTCAAAAGACGAAGATTGGTTCTTCTATATGTGCTCTCAAAATTGAAGCTACCGGCAAAAAACAGCAAGAAGAAATTTCAGTATCGTTAACCTTTGTTGAAAATGATGAATCCTTAGTTACGGCAAAAATAGCGGCATTAGTCGCCCGGAAAATGCTTGAACAAAAGCATCCATCAGGCACATATCATATAGAGGAGCTCTTTAATCTTGAGGTATTAGAAGAACAATTTGATATACCTACTGTGGACATTAAGCATCATCAACAATGAAAAAACGCATTTAGCTGCTCTCATAAGCAAGTCTAAATGCGTTTTATGCCTCTATAGGGAATTCCTGAAATAGATTTATAGTACTTTTTCTAAGAAATCTTTTGCACGCTTTGTGGATGGTGCCGAGAAAAACTCTTCAGGTGATGCATCCTCAATCAGTTTACCACCATCCAGGAATAAAATACGATCTGCTACTTCACGTGCAAAGCCCATTTCATGTGTGACGATTAACATCGTCATGCCTGTATCTGCTAGGTTTTTCATAACAGCCAATACCTCTTTTACCATCTCTGGATCAAGTGCTGAAGTTGGCTCGTCAAATAACATTACCTTTGGATCCATTGCAAGTGCTCTAGCGATTGCAACACGTTGTTTTTGACCTCCAGATAGACGACTTGGATATTCGTTCCGCTTTTCAAAAAGGCCAACCTGCGTCAGTAAATCTTCAGCTTTTTTCGTTGCTGTCGCCTTATCTATGCCTTTAACGTTAATTGGCGCGTACGTTAAATTTTCAAGCACCGTTTTATGTGGGAATAGATGAAAATGCTGAAATACCATACCGACTTCTTCGCGCACTTTCATAATGTTTGTCCCTTTACTAGTTAACTCATCACCAGCAATTGTTATTGTCCCACTTGTCGGCTCTTCTAATAGGTTCAAGCAACGAAGAAATGTAGATTTCCCAGAGCCTGAGGGACCGATAATTGCGATAACTTCCTTTTCCTTTACCCCTGTAGAAATGCCTTTTAATACTTCATTTTGTCCATATGATTTGTGTAAATCTTCAATTTTAATCACTTTTTCTCATTCCTTTCTCGATTCGTTTACCAAGGAACGTTAAAACAAGCGTCATAATATAGTAGATTAAACCAGCAACTAATAATGGCTCAAGATAACGATATGTTGCTCCACCAACTATATAGGCACGGCGCATAATATCAAGCGCACTAATAACTGTTACAACTGCTGATTCTTTATTTAATGTTATGAATTCATTCATTAATGAAGGTAAAATATTTTTCAGTGCTTGGGGAATAATAATGTCCTTCATCATTTTTGTGTAAGGTACGCCAAGCGCCATTGCTGCCTCCTGCTGTCCTTTATCGACTGCATTAATGCCAGCACGAATAATTTCAGAGATATATGCAGAAGAGTTTAAACCAAAAGCAATAATTGCGGTTGGTACAGGGTCAATCTGAATGTCTAATAATTGTGGTACTGCATAGTAAATAATCATTAATTGTAGGACAAGCGGTGTCCCACGGAAAATGGACGTATAAATATCGGCAAACCAGCGAAGAGCTGTAATCTTACCAATTTTGCATAGTGCTAATAAAATACCTACTATAAAACCAATGATGGTTGCACCAATAGTAATTTGAAGTGTAACACCTATTCCTTTTAATATGTAAGGAATAGAGGGAATTATAGCTGTAAAATCCAAATTCACAGCGTTCCCTCCTTTCTTTTTATCGATTAAATCTTAAAATTGGATTGAATTTAGTTAACATGAAAAGTACAAGCGATAGCCCTATATAGAGCTATCGCATTTCAATTGTATTATTCAGCTTTTTCTAACCATTTTTCTTCAAGCTCTTGAATTTTACCTTCATCCGCTAATTCTTTTAAAGCTTGGTTAATTTTATCTTTTAGGTCACTACCTTTTTGAACAGCAATTGCTTTAAAGTCTTCAGGTTGTTCTTCTACTGGAAACGCTGCTAATTTATCATTCGATTTCAGATAACCTTTCGCTACGCCTCCTTCTAGAATTGCTCCATCTAAACGCTTAGACATCATGTCTTGAATAATCTCAGGAATACGCGTACGTCCTTCTACTGCTACATCTACTTTTTTTGCAATGGCGTTTCCTAAATTTTCTTGAATCGAAGCTGTTTGTACACCAATTTTTTTACCAGCTAAATCAGCTTCCTTTTTAATGCCGCTATCCTTTTTCACAACGATCACTTGCTCTGTTTGATTGTATTTATCTGAGAAATCTACAACTTTTTCACGGTCTTCATTTGGTGTCATCCCAGAAATAACAATATCAATTTTACCTGCTTGTAAAGCTGGCACTAGGCTGTTGAAATCCATATCTTGAACTTGCATTTCTACACCAATTTTTTCACCGACTAATTTAATTAAATCAATATCAAAACCAATAATTTCTTCACCTTTTGCAGCATCAACATATTCAAATGGTGCGTAGTCTGCAGATGTACCCACCTTTATTATTTGTTTCTCTTCCGTTCCTGTACCAGCGTTTGAACCTGTATCACTTGCTTTATCATCTTTTGTACCACATGCTGCAAGTACACCAATAACTAGCACAAGCATAAGTATGCAAAATTTGTTCTTCATATTCAAAACTCCTTTGTATTTAATGTGTATTAGAATCCAATTTTTCAAAATAGCAAATTGGATATTTATTCACATTGCAGAATAAAAAATCTATCTGCTAATTAAGATATACTCTTTCAAAATAATTTTCAAGCTTAACTTTAAAAATTTTTAAAAAATATTGTAAACTAAATTTTCAAACAAATCAATTTATTTTTATTTTTCCGTTAATGTTGCATTACTCCATTTACAGAAAATTAGCGTTACTATACTATTTTCCTTCTCTTAAACATTTATGCCTGCTTTAAGTGAATTCCAATACTTCCCTTGCTTTGAAATAATTCTAAATTTAAAAAAACAGACCTCCGAATTGGGAGATCTGTTACTTATTTTTCGTCTGAAAACAGTTTGGACTTCAGTTCATCTTCACCAGAGCCCTCTGCTAAAGGTACTCGTGAGCGATAGGCAGCACGACATATTAAATGTCCTGCTACAGGAGCCGTAACAAAGACGAACATAATTCCTAAAATTAACCGCACACTCACATAACCATCATGCACCCAAAAGTAAATAAATGTGCCCAATAGACATGTTAAAACAGACAATGTAGAACTTTTTGTTGCAGCATGCGAACGCGTGTAAACATCAGGCAGGCGAATCATCCCAAAAGCACTAATAACACTAACAATCGAGCCAATTAGAATGAGGATGGCTGCTGTCCATTCAATCATTTGATTTACGTTCAACAATCACACCTCTTTCTATATATTTCGTAAAGGCGATTGTTCCTATAAAGGCTAATATGCCCAAGATTAGAATTGCCTCCAAATAAGCCTTCGTTTGTAAGATAATCGAGACAATGGCGATTGACGAAAGTAGGTTGATACCAATCGTATCAAGTGCAATAGCACGGTCTGGCATCGATGGTCCTCGAATAACCCGGTACAGTGACAGCGCAATCGATACACTAAATAAAGCAAGAGCTAATAGTAAAATATTTTCAATCATTAGCGTGTCACCTCCATTATTGCTTGTTCAAACTTCCCTATTGAACGAATGACAGCATCTTTAGATTGTTCAATATCCATAGCATGAATATAGAACAAATCTCCCTCCTCAGAAACCTCCATCACAACTGATCCAGGTGTCAGCGTTAGTAAGAGCGCAAGTGCCGTTACTTCCCAGTCTCCTTTGAGCTCTGTTTTATACGTGAAAATGCCTGGCGTAATATTTAACTTCGGTGTCGTAATTTGTCTTAACACACTGTAGCTCGATAATAAGAGCTCCCAATTAAAGAGCCATAGTAATTTAATAATAGAAACTACGCGACGCAGATAAAACTGCGTACCATAAAAGCGGTGCATCGCATATAAAATACCCATCCCCACGATAAAGCCCATTAGAAATGTTGTAAATTGTGGTGTAATTTCATCCTGTAGCAGTAACCAAAGTGTTGCAATGAATAAGTTCAATATAAATTGCATTGCCATTACTCATTCACCTCGCCTTGCCATGTTGCACCGTCTAACACTGCATCTATATATATCGAAGGCGTATGTAGTGTGTCAGCTGCATCTGTAATATATGGTGATATCCACTCTGCCCCAATGCCTAAAGCTATTGTACAAGCTGCCAGCAATATCACAGGCATCTCTATTCGTTTTGGCAATGGCTTTTCATCCTCTAGACTTATGATTGTTTCGCCAAAGAATGACGCCAAAAAGATACGTAGTAATGAATACAAGACAACTAAGCTTGATAAGAAACCAAGACCTAATAGCACAAAGTTACCGCCTTCAATAGCCCCTTGTCCAATCAATACCTTTCCTAAAAAACCACTTAGTGGTGGAATCCCTGCTAGCGAGCACATTACTATAAAGAACATCCAACCAAATACTGGATAATTCCGAATAAGCCCACTCATTTTATCCAGACTAGTCTCACCAGTTACATATATCATCATGCCAACTGCTAAAAATAACATGGCCTTTGCCACCATATCGTGCATTAAATAGAACGTAACGCCCTGTAAGGCAGATTCTGTACCAATTGCAAGACCTGCTACTATAAAACCAACCCCAATGATAACATTATAGGAAGCAATTGTTCGCACATCTCGACCAGCAAGTGCCCCCATACAGCCAGCAATAATTGTTATTCCTGCCATAACACCGAGGACTGTATGTGTCACCTCTGTATTATTTGTGAATAACAATGTAAAAGTACGTACCAATGCATAAATTCCTACTTTTGTTAAAAGAGCTGCAAATAATGCGGCTATAGCAGTCGGAGGTACACTATATGAACCTGGTAACCAGAAGAATAATAATAGACCTGCCTTCAGGCTAAAGACAATTAAGAAAATAAGTGCAACCGTCGTTATCAATGGATCATTGCCCGCCTCCATAACACGAACCGAAATATGCGCCATATTCAAAGTTCCGACCGTCCCATATAGAAACGCCAATGCTACTAAGAAAATCCACGATGCGACAATGTTAATGAGCACATACTTCAACGCCTCACGTAGCTGGATTTTCTCACCACCTAAAGTTATAAGGGCGTAAGAAGCGAGTAGCATCACTTCGAAACACACGAACAGGTTAAAAATATCGCCAGTTAAAAATGAACCATTCACCCCTGCTATCATTAGTAAGGCAAATGAGTAAAAATACATTTTTTCATAACGCTCACCAATCGTAAAGAATGCATATAACAAGCAAATTGCTGCAACAATATTGGCCACTAAAACCAGTAATACAGCAAATGAGTCAGCAACAAACGAAATCCCAAATGGTGGTAGCCAGCCACTAAAATCAATGCGCATCACACCTTGCACCTGAATCTCCATCAAAAGTACAATACTAATAATCGCGACAAAGATCAGCGTTAATAAGCTGATGATGCGCTGTAATAAAATATTCTTTCGCATAAATACTAATAAAATAGCCGTAATGACTGGCACGATTAATGGTAAAACTATAATATTACTCATCCGGTGTACCTCTCAATTCATCAAAGTTCCCCGAACCATTCGTTTTATAGGCCCGGTAGCCGAGAACGAGCACGAACGCCGTCACTGCAAAGCTAATGACAATCGCTGTTAATATTAATGCCTGTGGAAGTGCATCTGTATAAGGACCTTCTGATTCATCAAGCAGTGGCACATCACCTTTTTTCAGACCACCCATCGTTAAAATGAGTAAATGCGCTGCATGTGATAATACAGCTGTCCCTAAAATGACACGTAATAACTGCTTCGAGAGGATTAAGTAAGTAGCCACAGCTACTAATACACCAACTAAAACTAGTATTAACGACTCCATAGGCTACTCATCCTCACTTATACTTAAAATAATTGTTACAACAACACCAACCACAGTTAAAGCAACCCCTGCTTCAAATATAGTGACTGTCGAAAAACCCATCTGCCCAAAAATCGGCACATCAATATACGTATAGGTCTGCGTTAAAAATGGCACATCGAAGAATAATGAACCGACTGCTGTCCCTGTAGCAAGCAAAACCCCTAGTGCCGCTACTTTTTTAAAATCAAATGGCATCCCTTTGTGCACCGTTTCAATGTCATACGTTAAGTACAGTAGAACAATACCTGAGGCAAGCACAAGGCCACCGATAAAGCCCCCACCTGGTGCATGATGTCCTGCAAAGAATAGATACACACCGAGTGTCAAAATAATGAATACGACAGATTTCGTGACCGTGCGTAAAATAACATCATTGATTTTCATGATCTGTCTCCTCCTTTCGCGGCTTGAGCTTCGTCAGTGTATACACACCTAAGCCTGCAATTAGAAGAACCACAACCTCAAGCATCGTATCAAATGCACGGAAATCCCCTAAAATTGTATTAACGATATTCGAACCGCCTGCTAATTTATAGGCATCATTAAAGTACAAAGACACTGGTTCAAATTTGTCATAATGCACAACTGCTAAGCCCACTAATGTCACTGTTGCCCCAACAAAAATAGATATAATGGCATTCGACCATTTAACTCGCTTGCGCGTGAACTCAGGCATTAAATCAGGCAAATATTTAAAGCATAGAAGAAATAATGCTGTTGTCACAGATTCAACGACTAATTGTGTCAGTGCTAAGTCAGGTGCACGGAATATCACAAAGAAGAACGCTATGGAATACCCAAGCACGCCATTTAACAGCATGGCAGTTACACGACTTTTAGCGAAAATCATCCATACTGCTGCAAACATCATGACAAATACTAAAATAAGCTCATACGACTCAACTGCTGAATCCTGTACAAAGTTAAAAGTAAATGCTTCCGACCATATAAAGTAGCCCGCAATAAGAGCTACAAAGAAGACATAAATATAAACAAAATAATGCGTTAGATTGCCTGTCATATAACGCTTTGTAATCTTTGTTGAGCTGTTTTCGCCAAAATCAATCATTCGATTGTAATAAGCATTAAATGCATATTTTTGCGAAAATACTCGATATAGAGGTTTCCACTTTTCTAAAGTTTTAAATAATATAATACCGATAATAACTACACCAAGTGTCATTAGCAGCTCTGCATTTATACCGTGCCACGCGTGAATATGTGGCGTTAATTCACTTGTGGTAGGAAATGTAGGATAAATACTTGCCATTGCAGGCGCTAAAATATAATGTCCCAGCACGTTTGGAAAAAAGAAAATACCAACAACAAACAAACATAGTATTATTGGTGAAATCAGCATACCAAGTGGCGCTTCATGCGGCTTCTTGTCTATTTTATCGGGCTGTAACTTTCCGAAAAACGTCCGACCAATTAAAATCATACTGTAGACGAAGGTGAAAATACTTGCCACCCATGCCACAATTGGGAATAATAGCCCCAAATCAGCAATTGAAAAGGCTTGGACATCACGGATGGCTAGAACCGCAGTAAAAAACATCTCTTTACTTAGGAAACCATTAAATGGTGGTAATCCAGCCATGGAAAAGCCACCGATGACCGCAATTGTAAAGGTTACTGGCATCAATGCCATCAAACCACCTAAACGCCGAATATCGCGTGTTCCTACTTCATGATCGACTATGCCGACCATCATGAATAACGCACCCTTAAACGTGGAGTGATTAATGAGATGGAACAACGCCGCAAAACTTGCTTGTGTATATAGAATGGAACTTTCTGCATAACCAAAATAATGTCCGACTGAGCCAAGACCAAATAAACTCATAATTAAACCTAGCTGACTGACCGTTGAATAGGCCAGCAACGCCTTTAAATCTGTTTGACGTACCGCATTGAAAGAGCCCCAGAATAATGTCACAAGGCCAATGCCACTTACTAGCCAGAACCAGACCGCTTCTCCGCCAAACACGGGAGAAAAACGTGCAACGATATATATCCCTGCTTTTACCATTGTCGCAGAATGTAGATACGCACTAACCGGTGTTGGCGCCTCCATTGCGTCTGGCAACCAAATATGGAATGGAAATTGTGCAGACTTTGTAAAAGCCCCAATTAAAATAAGCAATAATGCAGGAACAAACAATGTGTGCTCACGTATTACCTCTACGTTAGCCACAATTTCACGAATACTAAACGTTCCTGATGAAACATAAAGCATAAGGAATCCTGCTAGCATGGCAAGCCCACCAAAAACAGTAATGGTCATAGCTTTTCGTGCACCCGCTCGTGAAGCTTTACGATGATGCCAAAACGCAATTAGTAGGAACGACGACACACTCGTTAATTCCCAAAAGGTATACAGCACCATTAAGTTATCTGAAAAGACGACGCCAAGCATTGCGCCCATGAATAGTAGTAAGTAGCAATAAAAATGATGAAGTGATTCTTTCGTTGATAAATAAAAAATAGAATATAAAATGACTAGACTACCTACACCTGTAATCAGCAAACCAAGAATCATACTGAGTCCATCAAGGTACGTTGTGAAATTTATATCAAAAGAGGGAATCCACTCATATGTATGGATAAACGTTTTACCCTCGGCAATTTGAGGAATATACCGTGCGAGTAAAAGAAACAATATGATTGGAACGGATAAAACAAACCAGCCAAGATGTGCTACGCGCCTTAGTCGCCTGTAAAGCAGTGGAATCAGGGCAGCACAAACAAATGGGAAAAGTATCATAATGAGAACTATAACCAAAGGAAGACCTCCTACTAACTGAACTAACATATCAGAATTTCTCTTAAAATTGGATTGGTATCTCGTACTAATGGTTGTAAGACTAAAACTACAAGACGAAGAGTAAACGGACGTTTAAGCATCCGTAAGTACCAGATAATTCAACTGAAAATGATGGGAATGACACAAATCCTTATCAATTAAAGTTTCTATTTATCCTGACACTTGACTATCTATTTAACTCACTGCATAATAATGTGGCATATAGAGGCAATTGGTTTAAATGCACGTAATGCATAAATCAAATAACTGTAGAGCATGGAGATAAGCCTATTTCTTCAAAGGTTTTCCGATATATCGTAAATAATTTTTATACACTAATAAGTATACATTATAAATGTGCATAATGCACTGTAACTGCATCGGTTTTAGCTGTTTTAGGATAATTTTTTCGAAATCGGCAATAGAAACAACAAAATAACAACAGAATAAGAGGTGTGATTTTTTTATGAAACATGTAAAAGGGAGATTAGACGAAAGTATTTTAGTTTGCGTTTACTACGGACTTAATGGTGAGCGCTTAATTCGACGTGGCCATAAAATGGCAACGATGCTCGATTGCCCGCTCTATATTCTTTCAGTCGATTCGCAACCCCTTGATGCATTTGACGTGGAGAAATCCAGTTACATTGATCAATGGAAAGATCTATCAGAAGAGCTTGAGGTTGAAAAATTCATTTTGTTAGATAATGAGAAACGTCCCATACAAAAGGTTATTGCAGAAGTGGCAAAGAATTACAGTATTTCACAAATCATTGTAGGTCAAAGTGCTCAAAGTCGCTGGGAAGAAATTACGAAGGGCTCCTTCCTAAACGTTCTTTTAAAAGAAGTACCTTTTGTAGATTTCCACATCGTTGCAGTACAACGCCCAACTGAAGACGATGCAAATGATACATATGAAAAAGGAGTACGTGCTTACTTAATTAAAGAGAACGATGACTTTAAGGTGGCATTTACATGTCCTAAATATGTTTCAATCGAAGGTATTTTCTTCAAAGAAATTGGCACCGACTTTGACAACGGTATTTTCAAATTCACCTATAATGACAAAATGCATGAAGTTCATATTTCTGAGGGCTTTGTAATTGATAAGGGAAATCTTCCCGCAGAATTTTTATCACCATTACGTCAATAAAAAAACACGCCCTTCTTGTAGAGGGCGTGTTTTTTTATTTTAAATATAGAAGTATCTATATGAACCCGTTGCTTTCCGCTACGGCGGACGCTTTTCCCGGGCATGACTTCAGTCTCCTCGTCGCTACGCTCCTGCAGGGCCTTTTCGCTCATGCTATTCCCGCAGAAGTCGCCGCCTGCGCTCCAATTAACTAGTGTATCCTGGTCAACGACAACGCTAAAAGACAGTATAAATCCAATCCGCTTTTATCCGTCACTTTTCGTATCCTATCGGCGCTTTTTCCAGTCTATCTGTCTACATGTTATAAAGGAGCTGTGGCTGGTTTATCCTTTGGTAAAAAGAACGCCACCAATAGTAATAACGGCAGTATCGAAACGACCATCATAGTAAAATCTATACCCTTATGATCCATTAGCACGCCAATTACCATGGCACCAATCGCGCCCATACCAAATGCAAAGCCCGTTGTTAAACCTGCCATTGTACCAATTTTTGAAGGCACAAGCTCTTGTGCGTAGACAACCGTTACGGAGAAGCTAATCATAATGAGTGTACCGATAATAACTAAAAAAATCATTGCAGCCCATAACGGCACATAAGGTAACGCTAAACAAAACGGCATTGGCACCACAACTGATAATAGAATTACATTTTTTCTACCAATACGGTCTGATAATGAGCCCCCGAAAAATGTCCCAATAACCCCAAATGCCATAAAGGTGAATATTAAAATTTGACCAAGGCGTAACGTCACATCATAATGATCCATTAAATAAAACACATAAAAGCTCGTAATATTGGTTGTATAAAATGATCGAGCAAAAATAATAGTAAATAATAATGTCAAAGCAATGCCCACCTGTTTTTTTGTAAGTGGTGGTAAAGATGATACTAATATTCGTTTGTTCTTCGATGTCCGTTCTTGCTCGAGTTGCTTCTTATACCATTTGGCTATCTTACTTAATAATATTATTCCGAAAGTTGTTAATACTAATACAAATGCCGCCCCACGTTGTCCAAATATATCTAAAATATAAGCACTTATAAGTGGCGCAAGAGCTTGTCCAGAGTTTCCACCCACTTGATAAATCGATTGTGCTAATCCCCTTTTAGAACCTGCCGCCATAAATGATACACGTGAGCCTTCCGGGTGAAATATCGCAGAACCAAAGCCTAAAAATAATACAGCTATAATGATTACCCAGTATTGTGTTGTAACTGCTAAAATGGCGATGCCTATAAATGAGCTAATCATACCGATTGGTAAAGCGTACGGCATCGGCTTTTTATCACTAACAAAACCGACAATTGGCTGTAAGGCAGATGCAAATATATTTAATACAAATGAAATGAGTCCTATTTGCGTAAAGGTTAAGCCTAAATCACTCTTCAATATTGGAAACATCGCTGGAATAACCGCCTGCATCGTATCATTGATAAGATGGGCAACCCCAATAGCAATCATTATCGGATAGACAGGGTTGCTAAAATTCGCCATTTGTTTGTTCATTACTGTCATCACACTTTCTAATCTTTCTTATTGTTAGTGATTGTCGCATACAATCGTCCTTTTTGCACAAGCTATGCAACGACAGCTGTAAAAGGAGTTGATACATGTATGGAAAGTTTTTTTCATGCTAACTTTTGGGAAATGATTCTTCGTACTACACTTTCATTTTTTGTATTACTTATTTTGGCCCGTATTCTTGGGAAAAAGCAACTTGGTCAATTGACCTTTTTCCATTACATCACAGGGATTACATTCGGATCGATTGCATCAGAGATTGCCTCTCAAGCTGAAACACCTTTTTTAGATGGTATTATCTCTCTTATCTGGTGGAGTGTTTTAACATATTTCATGACTATCATTACCATTAAATCAAAAAAAGCACGTGTACTCGTTGATGACAAACCAACCATTGTTGTCCAAAATGGGCTTATTTTAGAATCAGGATTGAAAAAAAATCGGCTGCATATGGATGAGCTAACAATGATGCTACGTGAGCAATCCATTTTTTCTGTTCAAGATGTACAATATGCAATGCTTGAAACAAACGGTAAACTTAGCGTTCTACAAAGAACCTCTGAACAACCGGCTACAAAACAAGATGTGAAAGCTGATATTTCACCACCAACTTATTTGCCAACAGAAGTGGTTTCAGATGGCCAACTTATTTACGAAAATTTAGTCGAACTTGAGTTAACTGCAGACTGGCTCATGAAAAAATTAAAAAAACAAAATGTCCAATCCGTGGAAGATGTCTTTTTTGCTCAGGTTCAAACAAATGGCTCATTATATATCAGCCTAAAAGACAAAGCGAGGCAAGCAAGTCCTTAATAGCTTGTCTCGTTTTGTTTAATCTACTTTCATAATATCTAATGGTGTCACGATACCGATTAATTTTTGCTGTGGTTTCCCATGCTCCGTAATCAGTAGTGCCTCAAAACGGCGTCCCCGCTCGACCCCTTGCTTAAAAATTTCCTCTGCCTCATATATCGTTATGTATCGACTCACAAATTTGTAATTCACTCTATTTTTTTCATGCATTAATATGTCGTGCAATGTGGGGACCTGCTTTGGTATTTGATTTCCTCCCATCATCGTCGCTAGCCAATTTGCTATACCCACAGTAGTAATTAGACCTTTAAATTGCTCTTTGTAGTACACCGGAAACTGTGTAAATTTACGATTACGAATAACTTTCAACACATGTTTTAGTGAATCCCTTTCTTGAAAAACATGCACTTTTTTACGAAACATTTGACCGACAAGTGTCGGCTTTGCAAGCGTAGCATCCATATACTCAATCCGTTCTACCACATCTACATGAGGTTCAGCAATTACATATTCCATGGACGTACGATGATGGACAATCGCATTGCGTAAATCCGCATAGGAACGTAAGTCATCTTCATATTTACGTACTAGAACATCCTTCTTCTTTGCTTGATCTATAAGACGGTAAAAAGGCATGAAATCCTTCGCACCAACGATATCCCGTAACCTGTGATCAATTCGGTTAAATGCTGTGAGAAATCGATCCGAATTTTGTGTAACCAATCCTGTCACCTACCTTCCAATTTAAATGCTTATATTTTCGGAGTTATTTGACAAATTTCGAGTTATAGCTACATTATATTCCTAAGTTATGGATATTCCAAGGAAAGATAGGTAAATGAAACTAATTAACGTCTCCCCCATTGGAGCTCTCAAAACAAATGATTAAGTAATTACTATTTATAGTAAATATGCCACTTTCCGTTAATAGAAAGTGGCATATCAGTTGAGAAAGCGTTTTTCTGTTAAATTTTCGTCAAGGATGCATTCTTCTTCATTGTCAAAACCCCGATACTTATAGAAATTATCGTGATTACCAGTGTAATAGCTAAACTCCACCAGTAATCAGACATCTCCATCGTGCCTCGAATCAGTTGCACACCATATGTTGGAAGTTTCCATGGTGTTATTGTCCAAAATGCACCAACCAGTGCATCCAAAATTTGCCCGACAAATATAATGATAAATGCACTTGCTGTTGCAACCACTGGTTTAAATGTTGCACTCATCAGCAATGTCACGGCTAATACAAATAATAGCCATACAAAATACGTGCAAATACTTGCCAACAAAGTCCTGACTTCAAATGTCCCATATAATACAGCTATATAATAAACACTTGCCGAAAATCCAGTCACAATGCTAATAAAACCGACTGTACTCATGACAACAAATTTACTCATAAAGTACGCCCCAAATGAAATTGGGCGTACATACATTAAGGTAGCCATCCCATTGGCACGCTCTTTACTAATGGTCCCAACAAATGAAGCCATAAGTACGAGTAAACCAATCAGCTGAAACTGCCCAATTGAAGCCTGCAATAAATCAGCTGGTCCAAATTCAGGCATCATCATTTCAAAACCCTCTGGTAAATTACCGACTGCCGATAAAATATCCATCATGTAGTAGTTCGTCAAAGGATCAGTCATGCCGAGTAGCGCAAAAACAAGTGGGATCCATAAGAACTTCCAGCTACGCCACGCCTCACGAAATTCCTTTTGAAGAAGTACGCTAAACCCATTCATCGTCTTTTCGCCACCTTCATGAAAATTTCTTCAAGCGATGCTGTTTGACATGCCACTTTGCGTACAGTATAGGTGCATGCACTAAGAAGGTGCAGTAACTGCTGCATACTCGGTTTTTCCTCATGAATCTCTATATATACATAGCACCCCTGTGCCTTGCTTAAAAGTGCTGCTTGACTAGCAAAAAGTTGCGCTTCTTCCTCAGTGCTAAATTCTACTACATAACGAGGCTCATCAAAACGTTGCCGCACCTCACGCAACGTCCCTTGCTCCACAAGCTTTCCATCGCGTAAAAATAATAACTGATCTGTCATTTCTTCAGCATCATTTAAAATATGCGTCGAATATAATATCGTCGTCTCTTGTTGTAAACCTTTCAACAAATCTAATACTTCTCTGCGCCCAACTGGGTCTAACGCAGATACAGGTTCATCTAACAACAGTAATTTAGGCTTATGCACAATTGCCTGGGAAATACCAAGGCGTTGCTTCATACCACCGGAAAACGTCGCAATCTTTTTATTTAAAGCATCGTCAAGCCCAACAAACTCCAATGTTTTTCGAGCTTCTACTTTTGCTTTTTTAGTAGGTACACCACTTAGTCTCGCAGCCATTTCTGTAAACTCTAGCGCACTTAACCATGGGTGAAATTGCGGATATTGTGGTAAAAAACCAATATTTGCGCGCAAATCTTTACCTAACATTGCTACGCTACCAGCCGTTGGCTTTAACAAACCGGTTAACATAGATAAAGTCGTTGTCTTTCCTGCACCATTGGGTCCAATCAATGCTGTTGAGGTATGTTCCTCTAACGTAAAATTGATGGCATCTACAACTGTTTTTTCTGCAAAGCGCTTTGTCAGTCCTGTCACCTGTAGTAGTGTCGTCATGATTGTTTTCTCCCTACTATAAAGTAAGCAATTGGCCCAAGTAGATTGATAAACAAAATAATGAATACCCATAAAATCTTAGGTCCATTCGTTGTATGAATTTTACGTAAATCGATCAGTGCCACAACCACTAAAATCAATTGAACCACAATCAATGGCGCAATAACCGCCCAAGGCACTTTGGCTAACTCCTCTAACATACGAACCACCTCACTCTTTGTTATAATATAACTATAACAAACTTTGTTCTAATATGCATAGAACAAAAAATGTCATTAAAAATTTAACTTGAGCATCGCATTTCTGTAAGTACAGGAAAAATACATAGCATTCTTAAGTAAGCCAACGCCTAGCCATAATAAAAAAGAAGTATCTATATAAACCCGTTGCTTTCCGCTACGGCGGACGCTTTTCGTGGGCATGGCTTCAGTCAACTAGTGGTCGTCTATTAATGATTGAGGTGATGGATAGGTTGACGAAAAATAGTAATAACGACATCGTTAATAGGGGCTATTTGTTACTAAAAATTACAAAAGGTATTCGCAATGTGATCTTTCCGAATACCTTTAGTCGTTTTTGAAGGAGCATTTCAAGCTGTTCACGCGCATTGATTTGATTTGTCGTCCTCATGTTTATCATCACCTTAAGTATTTTTAGCAGGTTGGAAGCAGAATAGGCTATCTGTAGGCGATACAAGTTGATTGGCGTGGAAGGCGCGACACTCCTGCAGGAACAGCACATGCGGAAAATCCATCTTTTCGGCTACCCGCCTTAAAAATTAGTTGGTGTCATGCCTGCGGAAAGGGAGCACCTGGAACGGAAATCAACGGTTTCTTATTATTTATTCAAAAAGAAAAAGACTGTAGATCAACTCAAATTTCTTTGAGTTTTGTCTACAGTCTGAAAGGAGATGTACCAAAACCAAGGTTTGGTACATCTTCTTTTATTTATATAATTTTGTTAAAGCTTCCGCCATATTTGGTCGAATTGTTACTTGTGGACGGGCATTTTTTACAGCTAGCTGCGCTTCCTCTAAAGTATTCGCCAAGCCTAGCTCCATTAATACAGCAGTCGCTGCTACACCCGCTCGTCCGCCACCACTACCGCAATGGAAGTATACCTTCTGACCGGCTTCATAGGCAGTAACAATTTCTTGCGCTACCTTTTCAATGGAAGCTGCCACTTGTACTTCTTCATCTGCAATCGGAAAATGCTTGTACGTATAGTTTACTTTTACCTGCTCTTCAGCAGATAGGCCATTAACACGAACATCAATAATGACATCTACTGATTCATTTTCAAAGACCGCACCAGCATCTTTTGCGCCACCAAAATACAGCCAATCTTTTACTAACACATCATAGTCTTTCTCCATCATATGCACGCTCCAAACTACTACTTTAGCAAATGCTTTATATCATTATAATATGGAAGAGCTGTTAATGCGCCTGCTTTTGTTGCCGCCAAGGCCCCAAGCTTATTGCCAAAGCTTACACAGCGAACGAGCTCTTCCACAGTTGTTGGTAACCCATTGTAATGGACATCTCGTAATACACCCGCCATAAAGGCATCACCAGCGCCTGTTGTATCTACTGGCACTACCTTTTCTGTCGGTACATGTATAACATCGCCGTTCAATACTGCGTAGGTACCTTCTTCCCCTACTGTTACTAAGATGATGGGTACTAAATAACTGTCTAATTGCTGAATCCCTTCTTCTAAGGTAGTTGTTTCAGTTAAGAAAAACAGCTCATCATCTGTTACTTTCAAAATATCTACATTTTCGAAAAATGACGTGATGGTTTCACGGCAGACTTCCTCACTGCTCCAACGTAATGGACGAATGTTGGCATCCATTGCGATTATCGCGCCTTTATCCTTTGCCATGTCGACGGCAGCACGAGTTGTTTTCAGTGCAGTAGGGTGAAACATCGTGCCTGAACACACAATTAATGCCGAAGCATGTTTAAAAGCAGCTTCATTTAGTTGGTTTGACTCTACTTGTAAATCTGGTGTCTCATCGACGTAGTCCTTGAAGATACGTTCACATGCTTCTGTTAAGTGTACATAAACGCCACTAACTCGCTTCGCTGGGTCAAATACTGCATAGTCTAAGCTAACGCCTTCTTTTACAAGGCCATCTCGGACGAATTGCGAAGCCTCGTCATCCCCTGTTATTGTAATCAGTGCAGAAGGAGCACCGATACGGCTAATGCCAGCAGCAACGTTTACTGTAGCACCACCCATATATTTAGTAAAAGATGAGTTTGTTACATCATCTGCAATATAGTCAATAAAAGCATCTCCGTAAACTAATATAAAATCTTTATCTTCCTTTGTCATTGTTGTCCTCCCGAAAGTCTGTTCATTTTAGATTAACACGAAAGTTGATTTCATATAAAGTTTTAAACTTTCGGAAAAATACTGAAAAGATTCCTTCCATAAAGTAGTGAATATTTCAAAAGTTTGTGACATCCTCTATCTTTGTTATACTTGCCTATAGAAAGGTAGGGATTTTGAAGATGAGTATTTCAATTCGACAAGCGCAACCACAGGATGCCCATGCCGTTGTACCATTAATTATTGATGCTATTGGTGATATCGCCAACCGTTTAACTGGTGAACAAACACCAGAGGCTGTTGAGCAAGCACTTATAGTGCTTTTCAAACGAGAAGATAACCGCCATTCCTATTTAAATACTTTTGTTGCTGTAGAAGATGAACAGGTCTTAGGCATTCTTGTTTATTATAACGGTGAACAAGCCATTGACATGGACGCGAATCTTGTAAAATGGCTTGAAGCAAAAAATGCGCCAAGTATTGTCATCGATAAAGAGGCTCATGAAGATGAATATTATATAGATACAATTTGTGTGGCACCAGAGGCTCGTGGTAAAGGAATCGGCACATTATTATTACAATTCGCTATAGAGCAAACGGAAAAACTAGGCTTTACAAAATTATCATTAAATGTTGAAACACAAAAAGAAGACGCTCGTCGCCTATATGAACGTACAGGTTTTGTTATCACAGAGCCATGGTCTATAATCGACGAACCCTTTCATCATATGGTAAAACAGATTTAGGATGTGACATAAAATAGCATGAAAACAAATTTAATCTATCCTCTATTGATTGTCATTGCATCAAGTAGCTACGGCATTCTATCGACAATAGTCAAAGTAGCAATGTTGCATGGCTTTACGTCAGCAGAGGCGGTATCTAGTCAATATATAATTGGCTTTATGTTAGTGGCGACTATTTTTATTGTCACACAAAGACAGGTACCAAAATTTTCGAAAAAAGGCCTGTTTATTATGGTCAGTGCTGGGATGTTTACCGGCATTACAGGTATTGTGTACGGTGAATCACTAAAATATTTACCTGCATCTCTTGCAGTTGTCATGCTCTTCCAATTTACGTGGATTGGTTTATTGTTAGATTGTGCACTTCATAAACGTTGGCCAAGCCGACCTGAAGTGCTTTCCCTCATTGTTTTATTTGCTGGGACAATATTAGCTGCTGGTATATTAGATGTAGATTTAAGCGGCATCGCTATACAAGGCTGGATATTTGGCTTTGCTGCAGCATTTACCTTTGCTTGTTTTATCCAATTTAACTCTCGCCCTGTTGAAGGTGTGACAACCACAGCACGTGTATTGATTGTTTCCTTTGTTGCTCTCATTATGATTAGTATTTTCTTAAGTCCTGAAATCGCGTGGAATGGAAAGTTATTCACGGAAGGCTTATGGAAATATGGACTAGCACTCGGACTTTTCGGTATTATTTTACCGATTTATTTATTTTCTATTGCTGTTCCAAAAGTTGGTGGGGGCCTTGCTTCCATTTTAAGTGCAATTGAATTACCTGTTGCTGTGACAGTTTCCGTAATTGTTTTACATGAGCCACTCACTTTTTTACAGGTAATCGGTATTGTCTTTGTCATTTTAGGTATGATGCTTCCGACATTACTCGCTCAGCTACGTCACAAGAAAAGTACTCTTGAGCCTAAACGTGTATGACAAGCATTGGACATCAGGAAATGATCACCGGATTATACATTAGGCACGATGATCTAAATGAGCTTAAGTGTAAGTGTTTGGCTGAACCCGTTGGCAAGATAAAGTAAAATTAAAAAAACTTCTTAAAAATGGCAATGCCATTTTTAAGAAGTTTTTTTGCATTTCTTTAAATTTCATTGAAAACCATCATTTACTTAGCTTATGATAAATATAATGTTAGAATTTTTTAATTATTCTAACATTAATGTTTATTGTAAGCATTATACTGCTATATGGAAGCTACACACTAAGTAGGAAGGGGAAGATGATGATGAAAAAAATGCGTATTTTCGGTTTTTTACTTGTGTTAATGCTCATGGTTTTAGCTGCTTGTAGTAGTGATGATAACAAGGATGCAACAGACGGCGACAAAGCGTCTGGTTCTGACAAGGCAGAAGAAGAAGCATCTCCATCAGGAAAGCTTGTGATTTATACAGGACGAGATGAAGAGATGGTGCAAGGCGTAATCGATCAGTTTAATGAGAAGTACCCGGAAATTGAAGTGGAGTTTTTAACAATGGGTGCCCAGCAAATCTTAGAGCGTCTGCGTGGCGAAAAAGCAAATCCGCAAGCTGATTTTTGGTGGGGAGGCACACAATCAGCGCTAATTGTCGGTGCAAATGAAGATTTACTACACGCATGGAAGCCAAGTTTCATCGATTCAATAGATGCCAATCATAAAGATTCAGATGGTCGCTGGTTCGGCGAAATGTTATTGCCGGAAGTAATTATGATTAACAGCGATTTACTAACTAAAGAAACTGGTCCACAGGATTGGGATGACTTATTAGATCCAAAATGGCAAGATCAAATCTTAATCCGCGGTGTATTAGCCTCTGGCACAATGCGTACAATCTATTCATCCATGATTGTAAGACAAGGTGCAGACACACCTGAGAAAGGCTATGATTGGTTATTAAAATTAGATGCTAATACCAAAGAATATACACAAGATCCAAATGCACTTTACTTAAAGCTAACACGTCAAGAAGGAAGCATCTCATTATGGAATTTGCAAGATATTTTATTAAAGAAATATACAACTGACTATCCGTTTGATTACATTTATCCACAGAGTGGTGCGCCTATTTTAGTAGATGGTGTTGCTGTCGTAAAAAATGCAAAAAATGTGGAAAATGCTCAACTATTCGTCGAGTTCTTATTTGAAAAAGAAATGGTAACGAAATTAGCCAATGATTACTACCAAATCCCAACTCGCTCAGATATTGATAAGGCAGCAATGCCGGAATGGTATCAGGAGTTAGATTTAAAAACATTTGACATAGATTGGCAACTTATGTCCGATAAAGAAGCTGAGTGGATGGAGCATTGGGATACGAATATTAAAGGCAATGGAAAATAGTAATTATATAGTGGCGTTTTTTGAGCCTCGAGTAATATTTTGCTCGAGGTTTCTGTACACCTAGTTGTCAGTGAGAGAGGAGCATTTCATATGAAAAGTGTCAAAATAGAAGATGTCTCTAAGCAATTTGGTCAAGTGCAAGGCGTAAAGGATTTAAATCTTACGATTAAAGCTGGTGAATTTTTCACATTCCTTGGCCCTAGCGGCTGTGGAAAAACGACAACACTACGTATGATTGCTGGCTTTTATTACCCAACTGAAGGAAAAATTCTTTTCGATGAGCGAGACGTGACGTTACTTCAGCCAAATAAACGCAATATCGGTATGGTGTTTCAAAACTATGCCCTCTTTCCACATATGACCGTAGATGAAAATATTGCTTTTGGTTTACAAGTACGAAAGCTTTCGAAAACGGAGATTAAGCAAAAAGTTGATCGAATTCGAGGGCTTGTACACTTAGAACAATACGGTAAACGGAAAATCAATGAGTTATCTGGCGGTCAGCAGCAACGTGTTGCATTAGCACGAGCACTGGTAATTGAACCAGATATACTTTTACTGGATGAACCTTTGTCCAATTTAGATGCTAAATTACGCGAGGAAACACGTATTGAAATAAAACGGATACAAACAGAACTCGGTGTGACAACCATTTATGTAACGCATGATCAAATGGAAGCGATGTCCATGTCTGATCGTATTATGGTGATGGAAAATGGATACGTTAAGCAAATTGGAACACCACAGGAGATCTATAATCGTCCGCTAAACCGTTTTGTTGCTGATTTTATTGGTGAAACGAATCTAATCGAAGCTACGATAGAAGCCATGAATGGCGATGAAATACAGGCAAAAACTGTGAATGGGCTAGTTTTTACTGGGCGAAAGCAACACAGCTCCCCTACTTTAACGCATATGATTGGAGACAAAGTGTTTATTTCTATTCGTCCTGAATCCGTTAACCTCGGCCCTGGTGAAAACAAACTTATTGGTAAAATTTCATTTGTCGAATTTACTGGTGTAAGTGTGAATTACATTGTCGATTTTATAGACTTTTCACTAAAAGTCATGATTATAAATACGAACGATCAACTCAAGCAAATCGGTGAAGACATCACTTTGCATATTGCGCATGATGCACTGTACTTCTTAGGGGAATAGGAGGGAACCACTATGGAAAAACCACCTGTCGATTCTTATCAAGAAAGTGCATGGGCAAAACTAACCCAATCCAAATGGTTTGTGTATATTTTAATTTCGCCATTATTTTTAGTGCTGTTCGCCTATGTGGTTTATCCTTTCTATCAAACTTTTATGCAAAGCTTTTCTGGCGATGATGTGCTCTCTCATTATAAAAAATTTTTCAGTCTAGCAAGTCCTGCAAATCTCGAAGCACTGTGGACTAGTTTATATATATCAATCATCAGTGTTATATGCTGTGCAATTGTCGGTGTGACCATGGCCTTTTTGTTGGAACGCTATGATTTTCCAGGTAGACGTTTGCTCGCTATTTTAGTACTAGTGCCCATGGCTCTTCCCCCACTTGTAGGTGTACTTTCTTTTACATTTTTGTACGGGGATAGCGGTATTTTCCCACGTGCACTTCAGCATTTGTTCGGTCTGGAGCAAGTCCCATTTTCATTGAAAGGCATCTGGGGAGTTATCGTTGTACATACATTCACCATGTACACATACTTCTACTTAACCGCTTCCGCAGCTATTAAAGGATTAGATCCATCTTTAGAGGAAGCAGCTACTAGTTTGGGTGCTGGGCGTATTCGTGTATGGACAAAGGTTATTTTACCTATGTTGACGCCTTCGATTGTGGCCTCTGCGCTACTTGTATTTATGATTTCTATGGCATCCTATACAGCCCCATTAATGTTTGGCGTAGAACGTACGATGACGATGCAAATATACTTATCACGCACAAATGGAAATTTAGAGATGGCAGCTACTCAGTCCATGATTTTATCTTTTGTTTCAATCACATTTTTAATCATTATGCGTTGGTATCAAAACCGTCGCAATTATCAAAACTTGAGCAAGGGTATTAGCGTACATCGTTCTGAAGTGTCTTCAAAAGGGATGAAAATCTTTGCGACTATTGCTTCTTTTGTAGGTACATTAATATTAATTTTGCCTATTTTAGTGCTTATTTTAATTTCTTTTTCGGTCGATGGCGCTTGGAGAACACAAATCTTACCGACTGACTATACAATTGATCATTATCTTGCACTCTTTACGGATGAACGGACATGGCGACCGATTTGGAACTCTATTCAAATGGGTGTAGTTGCAACGCTCGGCAATATTATATTTGGGGTCGCAGCAGCCTATGCTATGGTCCGGTTGCATTTCAAAGGTAAAACGCTGCTAGATATTTTGATTATGATTCCTTGGGCATTACCTGGTACAGTTGTCGCCGTTAATCTAATTGCTGCCTTTAGTACAGAAAATATTTTCGCCTTTAATCAGGTCCTAATCGGCACATTTTGGATTTTACCATTAGCTTACTTTATCAGACATTTACCGCTAGTTTTCAGATCGACCTCAGCTTCTCTTGTGCAATTAGATCAGTCTATCGAAGAGGCATCCAGAAGTCTAGGTGCCACCTGGTTTTATACTTTTAGGCGTATCGTTATACCACTAACGTTTACTGGTATATTGGCAGGAACATTGCTAGCACTTGTCCAAAGCTTAGGCGAATTCGTAGCTTCAATTCTTATTTACAGTACTTCCACTATTCCACTGTCAGTCGCGATATTTCAAAAATTATATGCGTTCAAGTTTGGAACAGCCTGTGCATATGGCGTCTTACAAATTTGCTTAATTTTAATTGTTCTTATTATTTCTGAAAAGTTATCAAAAGGCAGTGCTGGCTCAGCCATTTAACTGCCAATCTATTAGGAGGCAATGGATATGTTTGAAGATTTCCGTAACAAAACGCAGCAAGAGGATGGGATGACTTTCCCTTCTAATATTTATCGTCAAATTGTCTTGCAGCCAGCTTATGACGAAGCAAAGAAAAATTTTTTAACCATTATGCTTCAGATTAATATTGCACATTTAAAAATGTTAGAAGAACAAGGACTCGTAAAAAAAGAAGAAGTACAACAAATTGGCATTGCACTAAAAAAACTAGATTTGAACTATTATCGTATAGAGGATTATAGCCCAAACTACGAAGATTTATTTTTCCGCATTGAAAATAAATTAATAGAGTTTGCTGGTGATGTTGCTGGGAATCTTCATATTGGTAGAAGCCGTAATGATATGGGTATCGCCATTTATCGCATGACATTACGGAAAAAATTATTAGAGCTTATGCGAGAGCTACTAACATTACGGGATGATTTAGTAGCCGCAGCTGAGGAGCATATCGATACCATAATGATTGGTTATACTCATACGCAGCAGGCACAGCCAACAACCTTCGCTCATTACTTAAAAGCTGTAATCGATCAACTTGGCCGCGACTTTGAACGTATGCAAAATGTCTACAAAACCGTCAATCGAAGCAGTATGGGTGCGGCAGCATTGACAACTACTGGCTTTAATATTAGTCGTGAGCGGATGCGAGACTTATTGGCATTTGACGAAATTATCGAAAATGCTTGGGATGCAGTCGCAGGAGCAGATTATATAGCTGAAGCTGCAAGTATTGTACAGCTCGCTGCTCTCAATCTTGGCCGTACATCTCAAGATTTTTTATTATGGGCGACACAGGAATTCAATGCATTTACACTAGCCAGCCCGTACGTACAAATTAGCTCCATTATGCCTCAAAAACGCAACCCTGTGTCGATTGAGCATACACGTTCCCTGCTATCAGCGGTTGTGGGTGATGCAAGTACGGTATTGCAAATGGTACATAATACACCGTTTGGTGATATCGTAGACACAGAGGATGATATGCAGCCCTATTTATGGCGTGCCATCGATCGTTTAGTCGGCATTTACAAATTATTTGGTTCCCTCGTTGTGACGATGGATGTAAACAAGAAAAAACTACGAAATCGTGCAGAAAATAGCTTTGCCAATGTAACCGAGCTTGCCGATACATTAGTACGCTCTGAAGGGATTTCCTTCCGTCAAGCACACAGCATTGTAAGTAAATGCATCAAAGTATTACTTGCTCATAATGAAGAATCACTTGCCAGCCTTACATGGGGGCTAGCCAATACACAATCCAAACTGGTAACAGGCAAACCTTTAACTATTTCCGAGGAAGATTTCTATCATACTTTAAAACCGGAGTTTTTCGTAGGCGTCCGAACATTGCTAGGAGGTCCCGCCCCCGAGACAATGCGAGCATCACTTGAACTATGCAAGGCTTCTGCTCACAGACTATATGAATGGATTCAACTAAAGGAAGCAACCATTGATCAGGCAGAAAAACAATTAGTCGTGTTTTTGGAGGAATGGAATCAATGAAGGATTGGTTACTAATTATTGATGGCGGAGCAACGAAAACGGCATGTGCAGTTGTGCATGCCGAATCCGGTGAGATTAAATACACGAAAACTGCTGGCGGATCCAACTACCAAGCGATTGGTACAGACTCTGCGACAGAGATTTTACAAGCATTATTAGTATTTGTACATGCATTTTTACAAGAACAAACTAACTCAAAAATTGCTGTAGCCACTTTTGCAATGGCAGGGATTGACTCTTCGAAGGACCAAGCCATAGTTAAAGCCATTGTTCAGCAAGTAATTACCACATCTCAGCTAGACATAGCGACGCTTATTATTGAAAATGATGCAGAAGCAACATTATTAGGTGTCACAGCTGGACAAACTGGTGCCTTGCTTATTGCTGGAACTGGTGCCATTGCATACGCATTCGATGGTAGGCGTATTGAAAGAGCTGGTGGTTGGGGGCATCGTGCTGGTGATGAAGGTAGTGGGTACTGGTTAGGTCAAGAGGTCATACGCACGATTTTCCGTATGGAAGACGGGCGTGGGGAGCCGACAATACTTAAAAGCAAAGTCTATAATTATCTACGTATTCAGGATGTTACGGAGCTTGCTGCATGGCTATTCCGCCCATCTTATACAAATGCTCAACTTGCAAAAATGGGCGCATTTTTAGCCGAAGCCGTTGCGAAAAACGATTCTTGTGCGATTCAAATCTCAATGAGAGCTGCTCATGAATTAGTGCTCCTGGCTTGTGCCGTGTTAAAAAAAATTAACTATCAAGGAGAAGCCATTAATTTTTATTGTAATGGTGGGGCCATTAAGCATAACCCCCTGATTTTAAAGACATTTTCTCAGGACATGACGTCGATGTATCCACAAATTCAGGTGTCCCTATGTCAGCAGCAACCCATTCATTATATTATTGAACGAACTAAAAGGGCATATGACAATAGATAATGTCATATGCCCTTTATCACTTCCGCTTGTACTGGATAAAGTTAAAGTGCCATTTTTTTCAGTTCATCAGTCATGAAGTATAAATAACCACCCTTCACGAATAAATCTTTTGTTTCTTCACGATTCAATACTTGTTCACCACTACCATCAGGGCGAATTTTCGATAAATATGCGCCATGTGAATAATTACTATAGTATAACCATCCATCCGCATAAACAATATATTGAGCTCGTGAGCTTGAAATACGCTTCGATTTACCGGTAGAAATATCGAGCACATACAGTTTATTGTCATCAGAGACATTGCTATAAAATAATTGCTGATCTACCTGTGCTGGAAAATCAATATCATGATAGTAGCTATAAATGGTACTTGTTGCTTTCGGATAATCGGCTACAATCCACGTATGATCTCGCGCCATTGTACGATCATCTACTAAAAAGTATTGGTATCGTACAGCACCCTTACGATCCGGCACTGGGTCGTTCCAAGTTGTATCGAGGTGATACCATTGGCTATCTAGTTTTACTAAGTTCCAAGCATGTCCTTCCTGACCAACATAGCCGATAATGTACTGTGTTTCAATACCGAGTTTTTGTAGCATTGAATGTGCTAATAACGCATAACCTTGGCAAACACCACCATGCTCAGCTAGTACCGTATATGCACTATGTGGACTTGCCTTCGTACTATCAGTATAAGCCGTGTTCGATACAATATAATCATTGACCGCCTTCACTTTTTCTACATCGGTCTTCGCGCTCTTACTAAGAGAGGCCACTATCTCCTGAACATTCATCTCTACATAAGCTGCTTGCTCAGGAGTCATTAAGTAACTTTGTTCTCCGTAAATCGTGGCTTGTTTTTTCCCGTATTCATAACGAATTGAGTGTTTACTAATATGGCCATACACATAATCATCCCGTTTAATGGCACTGTCATAGGCTTCCTCTACTAGCTGCTCTATACGCTGAGTACTGCCCTTATATTGAATTTCGAAAGTTGGTGAAAAACTACTGTAATAAGCATACATTGCATCTGCCAATTCTTTAGCATTCGTTACAACAAGCTTTGCTTCAGGTTTCAGCGCCGGTGCAGTCGTGGCTACTAACTCAGCTTCATCATTCCTGTCTTCTATTGGGGTGGCTGTTTCGATAGAGGCATCGTCTGAAAATTGTGCTGTGACATCAACGATTTTGTCCTTTGTGGCTAGAAGCATCGTTTGAATTTCATCGTTATTTGCCCATGTCATGACTTGTTGTACTGTCGCTTTACCAGCCGTATATATAGGATCAATAAAAATAACAATAATCAAAATAATGGCTAGTTTTTTCCACAAAATCCTCACCTCCAACCGTTTCCTACTTACATTATATACAAAAAAAGCACAAAGAACTCACTTGGAAGCTCTTTTGTGCTTAGAAATTATAAATGATATATAGAAATCTTTACTCAGTATCTTGTTATGTCTACCTATTAATTAATCTTCAACTTTTGCTCTTTTGCATTCACCTTGTAAACTAAATTATTATCTCTAATCTCTAAATCTGATATTGATTGCTTCACTAGCACGCCCGCTTTTAAGGTTTTTAAATTTAACTTTGTTAAGTAACCACCATTGCTATAGTCGCTATAATACAGGTTGTCGCCAACACCTGTTATATACAATGCACGCGTATCAATCACCTTTGTCTTCTTACCATTCGTTAAGTCGAGCTTATACAATTTATCATTATCTGCTGTATTACTAAAATACAGCGTGTTATTGATTTGATATGAATAATGTACATTTTGCATATAGTTATATGTTGTGCTCGTTGCTTCAGGATAATCTGAAGCAATCCAAGAATGGTCTTTCTTTAGTTGGGCATCTGTTACTAAGAAATAATCGTACGAAGATGCACCTACCCGGTTTGGTAATGGATCATTCCATGTAGTGTCTAAATGATACCACTTGCCATCAATTTTCACCATATTCCAGGCATGGCCTTGATTGCTGTTGACAAAGCCTACTACATACTCCGTTTCAATACCTGCTTGCGTTAACATTTTATATGCTAGTAACGCATAGCCTTGGCATACCGCTTGTCCTTCCATTAGTAATGCGTAAGCACTATGAGGACTTGCTTTCGTTTTATTGCCATATGCTGCATTCGATACAATGTAATCATTAACAGCCTTTACTTTTTGGAATTGTGTCATAGAAGGCTTTATAATCGTTTTTAATACTTGATCAACCTTCTTTTGTACAGCGGCTTCTTTTGTTTGATTCGTAAAATATTTCACTTTAAGTGTCACGTTACCCTCGGAGTCTGAAGTAATACTGACACCCTCCAAATGACCACTTGCATAGGTTGCCTGTTTCTGCGCTTGTTCTAATGACTGCATGATATGTTTATTGAAGTCAGCCATTGGCCCACTATATGTAACTTTAATTTCCGTAGAAAATTCATTCATTTGTTGTACTACTTCATTGATGAATTTATCCCAAGTAGTTACCTTTGAACTGGACATTACATTGGCAGCACTCTTAAGGGAAGTCTCGACTGTATGGTTTTCTGCATTTTGTGCGTATGCAGCAGTTGGGCTTAACATCAATAATGCTACACCACTTAGTAACCATTTTTTCATAATAAATTCTCCTTCCCTTTTATATATTATTCTCACAATAATTATAAAGGAAAAAGTAACTATAAATCTATCGTCCAAGGTCACTACTATGACTTTGAACTTTAATTTTATATTTATAAATACAGGTATTTACTATCATTATTTACTGAATTGATACTAAAATACAACTTTTTTTTGCACAAAATAAAAAACCCACCAATTACAGTGAGTTTTCTCCTTTTTCTTAACGATAGATGATTATTACAGCTAAACAAATGCATATTGAAATTTTAACGGCTTTTTACAACTAAATTTACAGCCTCTTGAATCACTTCATTCATTTTTTCCCCGTCACCTTCTGCATTTTGTACACATTCTAGAAGATTCGTACTGACTATTACACCAACTGTACGGTCTACAGCTGAACGTACTGCTGACAATTGCGTAATTACTGCCTTACAATCCTTTTCTTCTTCCATCATTTTCAAAATCCCACGTAGCTGACCTTCCATCCGCTTTACTCGATTTTTCACTTGATCTGAATATTCCACATTCATTACTCCTTTTTTTTATACTCGCTACGTTCCATTGAGTAATTATCATTGTTATCCTTACCCATTATTTCGAAAATACACCTGTAACGTTACTTTCGCCTTGGTTTTAAATAATTTAAAAACATATTTGTAATAACTGTACTTGCATTCGTGACTTCATCATACTGAATTACTGAGTTTTTCTTTAAGCGTAGCTGACCAATTTCTACTTCGAAAATTGGACATTTTCTTTTAAGTGCGGCTATCAGCATATTCGTATCATACTCAAAGCGATCACCTTTCACTTGCATTAGCCACGGCAACTCTTTTATCGATATGTAACGTAGGCCAGATTGTGTATCCATGAGCTTTCTATGAAAAAGCAATTCAAAAAACAAACTTGTTGCTCGATTACCCCAATAGGAGAGAAACGTACTATCGTACGAATGAAAATTGCGAACTCCTAGCACAATTCCTTCAGAAAATACCTTGGTCATCGTTAAAACTAGTTTCACATCTTGCAATGTATGCTGACCATGTGCACCTAGTGTTATAACACCTTGAAAACAGCCTTTTTGCGCCCAAGCATAAGCAAAGGCTGTTTTTAACGCACTACCTTTTCCTATATTCAATTCGTGTTGCAATACGCGGCAATTATCAATTGTGTTCAATTCTTCAAAAACACAGGCATATTTTTGATCACTGCCATCATTTACAATAATAATTTGTGTGATTTTAGTGGCTAATAGTTGATGTACATAGGTTACAAACGATTGTTGCGGATTATATGCTGGAATAATAGCTGCAATATTTTTCATCACTCAATCCCCCAAATGGCTATAAACTAACCCTTATATCAAATAGTATCATGTAACGAGGACAATTCAACTGATGAATCCATTTGAAAAACATCAATAACTCCACTATTTTCCCGATAAATGAAAAAAGAACTGTTTTTTCATTTATTGAAATAGGAGGTGAGTACTATCGTCATACAATATGAAATTCTACGTGAACAATGTAAAAAATTGCATGTATTGCCCCTCATTAATTTAACTAAAAATTTTCAAGATGCTAGTACGACTGCTGTAACAAAACCGGCTGTTTCCTTGCAAAAGTCACGCCTTGTACTTGAGGAAATTTTATATGAAATGTATAAGTTGGAAATGCATACTGAACCTAAGTCAAAAAGTATTCGAACATTCATGAATAATCGTGGTTTTATAGCAAAAATACACCCACGCCGTATTTATTTGCTCATGGATCTTGTCCGAAAAATGACCATTAATAGTAGCAATGCCCTTGTGGAAGCGAAAGCAGCAAAAATTGTTCTCGACTATGTCAGTGATATTGTAGAATGGTTTATCAATCGTTATGATCGTAGCTTTAAGGCTAATACATCCATACAAAAGAGCTCTAAATTTGAAGATATCATGCCCCCATTCGATATGAATATCCTCCGTCTGGAAGACCAACCGTGGGATGATTACGAACATGCCGCTAATTGGTTTGAATTAGCAGCAAGTGAAGGCAATGCAAGCGCACAATATAATTTGGGCGTCTTATACAATCATGGTCGTGGAGTAAAGAAAGACTATAAAATAGCGAAAATGTGGTATGAAAAAGCGGCGGCTCAGAAGGATGCAAGCGCTCTTTATAGCTTAGGCGTACTCTATCATTTAGGACAAGGTATATTACAAAATTATGGTGAAGCTGCTCGCCTTTATAAAGCAGCGGCCGATTTAGGCAATGCTGATGCACAGTACAATCTCGGTGTCCTTCACAATCAAGGATTGGGTATGCCTATTAATTTTTCCGAAGCGGCAAAGTGGTATATTTTAGCGGCCAACCAAGGCTACACAAGTGCTCAAAACAATCTCGGCTTTCTCTATCATAATGGCACGGGAGTCCCACAAAGCTATGAAGAGGCTATAGCCTGTTTTGAAATGGCAGCATCAGCTGGCGATGCAAGTGCACAGTACAATCTAGGCTATATGTATATAAAGGGACGTGGAATTGCACAAGATTTTCACGAAGCCGCAAGATGGTTCCACTTAGCGGCACTACAAGATCATACTAATGCTGAATTTCATTTGGCCATGCTATACAATGCAGGGCAGGGATTACAACAAGATACTGTCGAAGCGTTAAAATGGTTTAAACTTGCGGCCCATAAAGGACATATTAATGCGCAGTATTGCCTTGGTGTACTATATGAAAAAGAAAAAAATAGCACACGTGCTGAACAATGGTTACAACTCGCTGCCGATCAAGGGCACATTAGTGCCAGTTATGAACTTGGTCACCTTTATGTAAATCAACTTCAACAACCTGAAAATGCTTTACACTACTTTAAAATAGCAGCAGAAAAAGGCTATCCTGAGGCTCAATTTGAACTTGGTTTGTTGTATGCGACAGGTGTGGCTATCACGCGAAACTACATGGAAGCTGTTAAATGGTGGCGTGCTGCTACTGACCAATCACATATAAGCGCTGAATATCAGCTAGGGTTGTTATATGAGCAAGGACTAGGCATCACACAGGATTTAGATGAGGCACGACGTTGTTACCGACTCGCTGCGATACAAGGACACGCAGGAGCACAATATCAACTTGGTAATTTATATGACAAGGGGGTAGGTGTCGAGCAAGACTACACGGAAGCAGCAAAATGGATTGAACAGGCTGCAACCAAAGGTCATGCTAAAGCCCAATACCAGCTGGCTCAAATGCATAGTCATGGACAGGGCGTACCGAAGAATTTTGCAAAGGCTGCTCAGCTGTATCGACTGGCTGCCAATCAGGGTCACCAAAAAGCACAATTTCAGCTTGGTATGCTCTATAGAAAAGGTCAAGGCGTTGCACAGGATTATAGCGAGGCAACACGCTGGCTAAAAAAGTCGCTAGAATTATTACATTAATTAATGCAGGCATAATAGTGCCCAGATTTTCAATTGCGCTGTCACAATTCAAAATCTGGGCTATTTGTAGGTGAATTTTAATTTAACTAAAACTTTTCTATCATCAGTTTTATAAAAGCTTCTGCTGCTTTACTTAAGTATCTATCATTGCGGTAAACGATATCAAGTTCACGTATTGGCGCGTTTTCAATTGGAATAGAAACGATGCCAAGTGAGTGAAAGTTCTCTATGAGCTGGCTCGGTTGGATCGTAGCACCAATATCTTCTTGGACAAGTTGGAATAGAGAGGTGGCAGAGCCAGTTTCCATAACACTATCTATGGTGATTCCTTGTTTAACACACCATGTATCAATTAAATCACGACCACACTTTCCCTGAGGGTACAACACAAGTGGAATGTTGGCCAACTCTGCTGGTGTAATACTTTTCTTTTGAGCAAAGTCGTGTTTTTCATTTACAAATAAGCTATATGTTTCTGTATAGAACGGTGTTTGTCTCAGACGACTGTCTGCATCCATTTTTAAGCTAATGCCAATATCAACATCATTATTTAACACCCTCGACAAACTTTCAATAGTCGGAAACACTTGCACTTTCGTATTGAGGAATTCCTTTCGAAACTCAATTAAGATTTCTGTCAAACGATAGTCAAGATCGGAGGGTAACACAGCAATGCGTAAACGCCCGGTATGCAAATCGTTCAAATCAGCGATTGCTTTTTTGGCATTATCCAGTTGCTGAATTACTTGTAACGCATAGCACTCAAGTAACTCCCCCGCCTCCGTTTTCGCTATCTTTTTTCCCATTCGATCGAATAACGGTACACCTAATTCATCCTCCAGTACACGTATTTGCTGGCTCAAAGTCGGTTGCGAAATCCCTATTTTAAAAGCCGCTTCAGAAAAGTGTAATTCTTTACAAAGCATGAGAAAATATTGCAGTTGTCTAATTTCCATCTCATATCCCTCCCTTTCTATAGTCTCACGCTATCATAATCATAGAAAAAAATAGAATTGAACTATTATAAAATAAATTCTACAATGAATTCAACGTGAAAGAAAGGAGTTTTATAAAGTGCAACTTTAATCAGTGAGGAGGGTTCTCCATTACCTGTTAACCAATGGGGCTTTTACGGTCAGGTGATCGAACACTTCCTTCACTCGGTGCCATCTTTCAACTTGTGGTGGGCACCTTACTGACCGTTTATGCGGGATAAAGCAGTAAAATTAAAGGACAAATCATTCATTCGAAAAGGGGTCTTCAAATATGAAAAATAATTATATTGAAATGATGGAAAAACGACGTTCAATTTACGTCATCGGTAAAAATGTTGAACAGACTGAGGAAGCGTTACTAAATACAATTACAGATGCCATCAAGCATAGCCCAAGTGCTTTCAACTCACAAACTTCAAGAGTAGTCGTTTTATTTAATGAACACCATATGAAATTATGGGCCATTGTCGAAGAGAAATTACGCGCTATTGTACCCGTAGAACGTTTCACAGCAACAGAAGAAAAATTAGCAACTTTTAGCGCTGGATTCGCTTCTATTTTATTCTTCGAGGATCAAGATATCATCAAGCAGTTTCAAGATCAATTTTCTTTATATGCAGATCAATTTCCTATTTGGTCTGAACAAGCAACTGGAATCGCGCAACATTCTGTATGGACTGCTTTAGCTCAAGAAGGACTCGGTGCTTCACTGCAGCACTATAATCCACTCATCGATCAGGCAGTGAAAGATGAATGGAAAATTCCTGATACATGGAAATTAACTGGCCAAATGCCATTTGGAAGTATTGAAGCAGCACCTGGCGAAAAAGAATTTATAGCAGATGCAGGACGCATTATAGTGTTCAACTAATTTCCATAATAACAGAATTGGAGTCTGCCTCTAATGACAACCATTACGAAAGCTTATTTCGCAGCAACCTTATATGCACTAATTGTAGGCTTTTCGTTCATGTTTACAAAACTGAGCCTTAATGTGGCCACTCCGCTTGATACGTTGGCTCACCGTTTTACCATTGCTTTCATCATTGCCAGTACATTGATTGGTTTGAAACAAGTTCGCTTAAATTTATCTAAAATGATTGTATGGAGAATTCTTCCGCTAGCTTTGATTTATCCAATTTTATTTTTCATATTTCAAACTTTCGGCCTGGTCTATACATCCTCATCGGAAGCTGGTATCATTCAAGCGACTGTTCCGATTTTCACATTGCTTTTAGCGTCGCTGTTTTTGAAAGAATATACAACCCCTTTGCAAAAAGTATCGGTGCTATTATCGGTTTCTGGTGTCATCTACATTTTCATGATGAATGGAGCAGCTATAAACGCCCAAAACCTGAAAGGAATTATCCTTATTCTTCTTTCAGCTTTAACTGGTGCGTGTAATACCGTTCTTGCAAGAAAACTCGTAAAACAGTATTCGTTTTTCACAGTAACCTATGTCATGACATTCTTCGGCTTCATATTTTTCAATGTGACAGCTGTTAGTAATCATGCAATGACAAGAACAATGCCTGAATTCATAGCACCATTTTCAAACCCGACTTTCATCGTTGCCATCATTTCCTTAGGTGCCTTTTCGTCTCTAGCTACGTCATTCTTTTCAAACTATGCACTATCGCATATAGAGGCGGCTAAGATGAGCGTTTTCAATAATTTAGCCACTTTAATTTCAATAATAGCGGGCGTCTTCTTCCTGAATGAAACTATCGAACTGTATCATATTATTGGTACCTTTATCATTCTAGTTGGTGTGACAGGAACGATTTACTGCAAAAAAATAAAAGAGGCCGTATAAGACAATGAAGCGGCGATAAGATGACTTGGGTATGCTGAATATGCTGCCGGAGTCATCTTTTTCACATTCATCACCCTCTTGAATACGCCTCTATTTTTCATCTTTGATATAGGCACTTTTTTAATGTTTAAACTGCCCCCTGTCAACTAGACAGAGGGCAGTTCAGTTTCCACTATTCAGGTATCATTCACTTCCAAATTAACAAGAATGTTTCATTTCTTCTTTTTGATTTATCATAAATGTCACAACAATAAATAATGCAAAGCTAATTAATAAAGTTGTCCCACCAACAATAAAGAAGACCATTGTAAATGTATTGCTAAAATTAAACGGATTAATATTGTAGAACCACATCCCCAAAGTTAAACCAAAGACACCCAAAATTGCACTCCAACCGTGTGCTGCTACTAATTTTTTAGATTTCACTTTGAAAGCACGGTAGAAAATTCCCCAAGCAAACATACTTAACCATCCAACAAGTAACATGTGTGCATGAATTGGTCGATACTCATAACTACCTGATCCTGACATATGTGAACCTAAGTACGTTCCTAATAATGCAAAAATTGCAGCCAGTCGGATAAGGCGTAAACTCCATTTTTGTTCCATACAATCATTCCTCCTAAGTTTTTTCACTTACTTAGAAGTCTACCGAGTGAATATGAACTTTACATGAACTCCTCATGACAATTTCGGTAGGCGGATTCGAACCTTAGTTCCCGAATTTAGAGTACTCTCCATCTGAACCTCCCCACCGTGCAACTCAGCAATTTGCTTAACAATGGCTAAACCTAGGCCGGTTCCCTGTTTTGTTCTTGATTCATCCGCACGATAAAAACGGTCATATACCTTCTCCAATTGTTCTGCTGTCATACCAATGCCACTATCCTGTATTAAGACTTCGACAAAAGTTGCATGTTCTTGCATATGAATATGGATTTCGCCACTCTCAACATTGTATTTAATGGCATTTGTTAGTAAATTATCCCATACATTTTGTAAAAGCCCCGCATCACCTTCATACATAACAGCATCTAGCTGATACGTTAACTGCACACTTGCCTCCTCTAGCTGCCAACGATATTTACGCACCGTATCCTTCAACTGCTCGTCCACACGATACGGTTCACGCTTTAATAATCTTGTCGATTGGTCCAGGGATGTCAGCAAGAGTAATTGTTTCGTTAATGTCGAAAGTCGTTTCGTTTCCAGCTCGATAATCGTAGCGTATTCTTGTTTTTCCTTTTCTGAAAGCAGTGGATTTTTCAGCAAATCTACGTAGCCTTGAATATTTAATAAAGGTGATTGAAAATCATGAGATACATTGCTAATAAATTCTTTACGAATTCGATCATTTTCCTGTAATTTCTCGGTCATCACATTAAAGCTGTCTGCCAGTTGCCCAATCTCATCCGCACGGTCTATTTCTAGCAGCGTATCAAACTTCTCATGTGCGAGCTGATGCGTTGCCTCTGTTAACTGTGTAATAGGGCGAATTAATGCCTTGGCAAATAGTAGCATGGCTAGCAAGCTTAGGACTGCCATGACAAGAATTAATCCACCTAGAATTGTATGCACCTCCGAGAACAACAGGCGAATATCCGGTCGGATGAACAATGCATATTGCTCATTTTCATACGTAAAAGGCACCCCGATTGTGTTAATTAGTTCATTGGCAAAAAAACCTGTCACAAATGTCTCCTTCGGAAAATCACGCATACCGTGATAAATTCCTCCGTCTAATACCTGTTGAATAACACTAGTTGATAAAGTTTTTTCTCGATATTCACCGCCGTAAAAATGACCTTCCTCGCCGGTTGTGACATAAATTTGATAGCCAATCTCTCCGAGTGTTGTTAAATAATTATCTAAATCTACAGGGTTAGCAGACTGGATATATTCCGCAATATTTGTCGCAATGTCAACATTTTTTGTATCATTTTGTTCCTTGGTCACTTGATGATAGTAAGTGTTTGTTATTAAAAAACCGATACACAAGCTACCAATCATGATAAGTATGGTCGTAACAACAAACTTGCTATATAACGTTTTATTCATGCTATTACCTCTAGCTTATAGCCTACGCCACGTACAGTTGTAATCTCCACATCTGTATCATACCGATGTAATCGCTCACGAACCCGCTTCACATGTGTATTTAACGTTTGTTCGTTTCCTTCATAATCATAGCCCCAAACTTGTTCCATTATCATACTGCGCGTAAATACCTGATTCGGGCGTGACGCTAGCAGTGCTAATAATTCAAATTCCTTTAGAGGCAAAATAAGTGTGTCCTCGCCAATAGCAACCTCAAAGCTTCTGCGATCAATTAACAATTTTCCAACCTGCACCGTCACCTGATTCTTCTTATCGAGTCTACGTAAAATGGCCGCTATGCGAAATAATAGCTCTTTTGGTTCAAATGGTTTGACAACATAGTCATCTGAACCCGCTAAAAACCCACGTTCTTTGTCTTCTAGTTCGCCCTTTGCCGTTAATAACAACACTGGAATATCATAATCCTGACTCAGTGTTTCCGTTAGTGTAAAACCATCCATACCTGGCATCATTACATCAATTACAGCCAAATCAGGCAAGTCACATTCAAGCAATTGTAACGCCTGTTCACCATTTTCTGCCTGTAATACCTGATAGCCTTCACGTGTTAAATAAATATTGATTAACTGTAAAATATGCACATCATCATCCACAACTAAAATCTTCACTCATTCTTACCTCCATTCAAAAAGGGCCACTACCTAGTGTAATGACCCATTCATTTTATAATGAAATTATAGAAATCAACAGCAATATAACTAATGGTAATACAATGACGATATAGCCCCTTGGGTTCGCCAAATTCATTGTCCAGCCGACACCAAAGCGCTTCTCTACAAAAACAGAAGGATCCTGGGAATTCATATAAACCAGTCCCCCCTTCCAATAACGATCCTCATCAACATCCATCACTTCTGATACTACATTGTCTACATAACTTAACCTCAACTGACGTTTCTTCCATACGTAAACAAGTAGTGAACCTAGCACTAGTGCCAAAAATGCGATAAACACTGGTAATAAAATTTTCCCTTCAGCCATCGAAGGATAGATATTACTTAGTTGTAATACCGTCAACAATGTAGTAAGAGTATAACTTAATAGCATAATGTGCCAGCTCATGTATTTTCGTGTTTTTAACTGATCTTCTAAAGACTCCTCTGGGCGATTAACAGATAATTTTATCGCTGAACGGTTAACAGAATCTGCAATGCCCCACATCATACATTGCAGCATCAGCATAATTAGCGGTAGAGAAATCGCAGTAAAATACGTTTTCTCTTTCCATGTATCTGCCTCTCCAGTAGGGCCCCAATGCACAGCGATATCGTTTGGTATTTGTTCATAATGCAGCACTGTGAATATCATTAAAAATACAGTTACCCCTATAGGAACCGCATAGAATGGCCAAGGGAGCATTTCATCACGACTACGTGCAGTTAAATCCACTGCACGCACTTGCTTTATATTCATTCCCCATTGCTCTTCTTTTTTCAATTTAGTAATCTTCAGGTGATTCAACCAGTATAGCACCATACTCACAGCAAGCATCCCATATAAAATTCCAAGTAGAAGGGCACCTTGTGCGATTTCAGAAGGCGCAAACATCCAATTTACAACGAGCATAATAACTAACAATACTGCTCCAGCAACCCCTACTATTTGGGCATAACGCTTTTTCACAATACCTAATGCTGGATGCTTTACATGTTGTTCAGGTACCGTTACACCGAATACAATTGTCTCTTGTACTATATACGGAATAAACACTTGCAAAGCCAATGTTATGATATACGAAATTGTAAAAACAGCTAGTAGCATCTTGCTACACTCCTTCTGCCGGCATTTGTAAATCCGCAAAGACCTTTTTCATCATAAACTCAATTTGGTCTACGGTGGCGCCTAGCACCATTCCTTCCGCCACAAGAGGCTTCAAGTTTTTTTCAATTTGCTGTAATTGCTCAGGTGTAACCGTACGCTCCTCTGCTGAACGAATAATTGCCCCCGATTTAGCACGAATCGTTAAAATACCTTTCGCCTCTAGCTCATGATAGCTTTTATTGACTGTATGCATATTTACACCCAAGTCGGACGCTAGATTACGTACCGATGGCAATGTATCTCCCGGCTTCATATCTCCTCTGGCAATCCCTTCGATAATTTGTCGTGTTACCTGCTCATAAATTGGCACATCCGACTGTGGCTCTATTTGAATTAACACTCTTATCAGCTCCATCTTTGTTATATAAATAATATAACAAACAACCCGCGTAAATGCATTGGAAAAGACTGTTGATATATATGGTTTTACGACCAAATGAAAGCAATAACACGCCAAGCTAAATGACATCCTTTTGACTTATTGCTCCCCTTAGCGGTATAAAAGTTCATATAGAATTTTTAATAATCTCTATAAATTTTTGTACAAGTACGCTTTGTTTTTCATCCTTTCTTGTACATATTGCAATTTTATGTTTACTATCTACATTTTGAACATAAACTCTCGCCAATTGACCACTATCTACATACTCACGAACAGCAAGCGATGAAATGAAATTTGCGCCATAGCCAGCCATTACTGAACGAATGGTTTCATTCATTCCATTAAATTGCAAGGATATTTTCGGGGGTTTTACTTGATATGTTTGGCATAACGAAAAAAGGTGTTCTCTCATCGAACTTCCTTCTTCACGCATAATAAATGGTTCTCTAACCATATCAGCTAATGTAATGTCCTGATTGGCATAATGATGGTCTGGTGATACAACAAACCAAAGTTCATCTTCAAATAATTCTTCCCATGTTACTTCCTCTGGTCTTTCTGATACGCCGCCTCCATAAATTGCAATATCAGCTTTATAATACATGAGTTGTTCAAAAGCATCCTTCGTATTAGTAGTCGTAATGATTAAATTAACATCCTCATTTGCACCTTTAAATGTGGCTGCCCATTGAGGAATTAAAAAATTCGCAGGTAAATACGTGGCGACAAGATGGATTGTGCCTGCCTTGGCTAGCCGATAATCCTCAATGAATGATTCAATATGCTCTTCAAGCGCAACAAGATTATATGCTTTTTCAGCTAATGCTTCCCCGAATTCAGTTAACACAACGCCTCGCCCGTGTTGCTTAAATAAAGGAATGCCAAGTTCATTTTCAAATTTTTTAATTTGGCTAGAAACAGCCGGTTGACTAATACATAGCAGTTCAGCTGCTTTTGTAAAACTTCCTGTAATCGCTACCTGATAAAACAATTTTAAGCCATGTATATTCATGATTTCACCTCTACTCATAACTAAATGTTATGAATGAATAATAATAATATATTTTTATTATGATTCATTCTATCATACACTTTTGTTGCAAGTACAAAACACAATAGAAAAGAGGATACTATGATGTTGAACAACGTTTGGAAAGATGTAGATGAATATTTTATTGATAAACTAATACCTTCTGATAAAACACTAGAGGGAGTATTACAAACGAATAAAGAAGCTGGTATTCCAGAAATAGATGTTTCACCAACACAAGGTAAATTTCTATATCTATTGGCTAAAATTAAGGGAGCTAAAAATATTCTAGAAATAGGCACTCTTGGTGGCTATAGTAGCATATGGTTTGCACGTGCCCTCCCTGAAACAGGTAAAGTATATACGCTTGAAATTGAACCAAAGTATGCAAAAATAGCTAAACAAAATATACAAAATGCAGGTTGCGCAAACAAAGTAGAAGTCCTCGTAGGTAGAGCATTAGATACCTTGCCTACCCTAAAAGATAAAGGCCTATTATTTGATTTAATTTTTATTGATGCCGATAAGCCCAATAATCCTCATTACTTGAAATGGGCATTAGCATTAACGAATAGCGGGGCACTTATAATCGGGGATAATGTCGTTCGAAACGGAGAAGTAATTGACGAAAAAAGTGAAGATGAACGCGTACAAGGTGTACGTCAATTTATGGATTTATTAGAAAAAGAACCTCGTATCGAATCTACAGCCATACAAACAGTTGGTAATAAAGGATATGATGGCTTTGTGATAAGTATTGTTAGATAGCTTACTACGGTAAAATTGCATGATAGCCTAGACATCCACTTTTCTTTTGATGAGTCACAGTAGCGGAAACGTTTAATACCTTTATTAAAAGAAAGCTGTGTCACAATTAATTGGACACAGCTTTCTTTAACTATTTGATAGTTACAGCTAATTCCTCTTTTAAGCGTAAAATAGCAGCTTCTACATCTACTGCTTTACCTACCTCATTTAACGCTTCACCGATTAGCTTAACTGCTTCTTCAAGCATCACTGGCGTAGTATTCCCCATATGCCCGATGCGGAATGCTTTTCCAGCTAAATGTGCTAATGAGCCCGCTACGATCACACCTTTTTCCGCTAACTTTGCACGGAATCTTACATCCTCTACCCCTTCTGGATACAACATGCAACTCAGCGTTGGCGCAGCAACTGCTTCTTCTGCAAGTGCGATCATACCATACATAGATAATGCAGCTCGCACTGCACGGCCATATGCAATATGACGAGCCTCCCGCTTCGTGATACCTTCATCTAAGATAATGTTCATCGCCACATCATACGCATAAATTAAATTTACAGGCGGTGTTGCAAAATATTTACCCGGATCATTCATTACCGCAATCCAGTTTGTGATATCACTGTAGTACGCAGGGATTGTACCTAATGCTTCTCGTGCCTTTAAAGCCGATTGATTGAAGGCAATTATTGCTAAACCAGGCGGTACACCGATAGCCTTTTGTGAACCTGTTAACACTACGTCTAATTTGTAATCAGGGTGCCCGTATTCCTTGCTCATATTTTCATCAAGAGCCGCTGTTGCGACAACGCCGTCCAGAATTACAAGTGCACCGGTCTTTTTAATGACTGGCACTAATGCATCTAAATCTGATAGGACACCTGTAGATGTATCTGCATGTGTAATCGTCACAGCCTTAAAATTGCCCACTGTTAATTTTTTCTGAATGACTGATACTTCTACTTGTTTCCCCCATTCAGCCTGAATCACCTCAACATTGATACCATATGCAGTTGCTAGTGGCGTAAAACGATCACCAAAGTAACCATGACTTATTACCAGTAAATTTTCGCCTCTACCCACTGTATTGACAATTGCCATCTCCATCGCCAGTGTACCAGAGCCAGCTATTACAAAAACCTCACCGTCTGTCTGTAACAGTTTTTTAGTTTGTTCTAACGCATTTTTATAAATATTTACGAAACGTGGATCGGTATGCCCTCTTGTTTCACTTGCTAATGCATCGTAAATTTCATCAACTACTGGTGTTGGTCCAGGAACTAGTAACATTTCTTTATTACGCATTTCTTTTCCCCCTTGTGTTATACTTGCCCATCCTCTAAATTGTATTCTTTCATACACAACATAATCCTTCCAAATATACAAAAAATGCCCTGAGAGCCTCCCATCTAAGCTCACAAGACATCTTTCACCCCTTGTTAAATCTCTTTACTTATAATTTATAAGTAGACCCCTTTTATTGAAACTATGCTCATTTTCTTTCGTAAGGAACGATGTAACAACCTCGGTCGTTACATCAGTGGAAGGTGGACTGCATTCGAGTTCAGCCCACTGTATTAAGGTTGAACATGTTCGTTAGTAGATTCACATCAATTAAGTTAATCTTTCATAGCCTGGAAGTGTCAGGAATTCCACGAATTCATCTTGCTCAATTAAAGATTTAAACAGTTCAGCAGCTTCATCATAGCGACCACTGTTATAAGCCTGCTTCCCAACAGCCTCTGTAATTTTCACAAGCTCCTCTTCCAAGATTTCTAGCACAAATGCTAGTGTAATACCACGACCATCATTTAAAATACCTTTTGGATGACGAATCCATTGCCATACTTGTGTACGGGAAATTTCTGCTGTCGCAGCATCCTCCATCAGGTTATTAATTGGTGCAGCACCGTTACCACGTAACCAAGAAGCAATATACTGAACCCCAACACTACAGTTCATACGAAGACCTTCAATTGTAATTGTACCTTCTGGAACGGATACTAAATCTTCAGCAGTCACGCTTACATCCTCACGTTTTTTTTCGATTTGGTTTGGTGTTTTCATAATCGCATCAAACTGCTCCATTGCTGTTGCAACCATGCCTGGATGCGCTACCCACGTGCCATCATGGCCATCTGTTACTTCACGACGTTTATCTTCAGCAACCTTTGCAAATGCTACTGCATTCGCTTCGTCATCACCTTTAACCGGTATTTGCGCTGCCATTCCACCCATCGCAGGTGCGTTGCGTTTGTGACATGTTTGAATACATAATGAAGTATAAGCCTTCATAAATGGTACCGTCATCGTTACTTGGCCACGATCAGGTAAAATTACATCAGGTTGATTGCGCAGACGTTTGATATAGCTGAAGATATAATCCCATCGCCCACAGTTCAGACCAGCTGAATGTTCACGTAACTCATATAAAATTTCATCCATTTCAAATGCAGCTAAAATGGTTTCGATTAAAACGGTTGCCTTAATCGTACCTTGCGGAATGTCGATATATTGTTGAGCAAAGATGAATACATCATTCCATAAGCGAGCCTCTAAATGACTTTCAAGCTTCGGAAGGTAAAAGTATGGACCTGTACCTTTTGTCAGTGCGTTTTTTGCATTATGGAATAGATATAGACCGAAGTCAAAGAAGCTACCAGATATCGGTTCACCGTCTACTTGCACATTCTTTTCAAGTAAATGAAGTCCACGTGGACGTACTAATAATACGGCTGTTTCTTTGTTTAATTTATACGTTTTACCATTTGACTCTTGTGTAAATTCAATTGTCTTATTAATAGCATCACGCATATTAATTTGACCGCCAATCATGTTTTCCCATGTAGGAGCGGATGCATCTTCAAAGCAAGCCATAAACATTCTTGCACCAGAGTTTAACGCATTGATAACCATTTTACGGTCAACAGGCCCTGTAATTTCTACACGGCGATCCTGTAAATCAGCTGGAAGTGGTGCAATTGTCCAATCTCCCTCACGAATTGCCTTTGTCTCTGATAAGAAGTCGAGTTTTTCACCAGCATCAAGGCGTTTTTGACGTTCTTGGCGAGCCTCTAAAAGTTCATTACGACGAACATCAAATTTTTCATGTAGGGCAAGAACAAACTCAAGGGCTTCCGGTGTCAAAATTTCTTTTGTTTGCTCATTTTGTTCCCCAACAATTTTAAGCTTACCTGTAGTTGCTTGTTCCATTCGTAGTTTCCCCCACCTTTGCAATTTTAAGTGCAGTCCTCCCCCGCTTAGGAGGGGCGGAGGAGACTGAGCTATGATTATGAATTTAGGAACCGATGTACTTAACTATCTTATACGAACTGTTCTGTTTCTGTAGAACCGGCCATTGCAGTTGTAGAAGATGTGCCACCTGAAATAACTTGTGATACGTCATCAAAGTAACCAGTACCCACTTCACGTTGGTGACGAGTAGCTGTATAGCCTTTTGATTCAGAAGCAAATTCAGCTTGTTGAAGCTTAGAATATGCAGCCATACCGTTATCTTTATAGTCATGTGCAAGCTCGAACATAGAGTGGTTTAAAGCATGGAAGCCAGCTAATGTAACGAATTGGAATTTATATCCTAGTTTTCCAAGTTCGCGTTGGTATTCAGCAATTTCTTCTTCTGAAAGATTAGCTTTCCAATTGAAAGAAGGTGAACAGTTGTAAGCAAGCATTTTACCTGGGAACTCAGCATGGATTGCTGTTGCAAATTCACGTGCTTCCTCAAGAGATGGCTTAGAAGTTTCGCACCAGATTAAATCTGCATATGGCGCATAAGCTAAACCGCGTGCAATCGCTTGTTTAATACCTGGTTTTGTACGGAAGAAACCTTCAGGTGTACGTTCGCCAGTGATAAATTCAGCATCACGTGGATCTATATCAGAAGTTACCATATCAGCAGCATCAGCATCCGTACGTGCGATTAAAATCGTATCAACACCCATTACGTCTGTTGCAAGACGTGCAGCAATTAAGTTACGAACAGCGTTTTGTGTCGGTAGTAATACTTTACCGCCTAGATGACCACATTTTTTCTCAGAGGCTAATTGGTCTTCTAAGTGAACACCAGCTGCTCCTGCTTCAATCATCCCTTTTACAAGCTCAAATACATTTAAAGGACCACCAAACCCAGCTTCAGCATCCGCTACGATTGGCGCGAACCAATCGAAATTATCTACGCGACCTTCAGCATGGTCAATTTGATCAGCACGTTGTAACGCTTGGTTAATGCGTTTTACTACTGCTGGTACAGAGTTTGCTGGGTATAATGATTGGTCAGGGTACATTTGACCAGAAAGGTTAGCGTCAGCAGCCACTTGCCAACCTGATAAATAGATTGCTTGTAATCCCGCTTTAACTTGTTGAACCGCTTGATTACCAGTTAAGGCACCCAATGCATTTATGAATGGTTCCTCATGTAAAGAGTTCCAAAGTCGTGCAGCACCTTTAGTTGCTAGAGTTTGTTCAAGTACAACAGAGCCTTGTAATTTAACTACTTCTTCAGCCGTATATGCGCGTTCAATGCCTGCCCAACGTGGGTTTTCTGCCCATTGTTTCTCTAAAGTTTGGATTTTTTCTTGACGTGTTGACATATTAAAATTCCACCTTCCCCTTTGTGTAAAATATACTCTGTTAAAAAACTTTTAAGCATCTGTTCCATAACAGGTTTATTTGTTGTAAATTAATATATAACAGAACATCTGAATTTTCACTATTTTTAGATAAAAGGCCAAATTTTTATGATGAAACCTCATTTTTCAGCGACGAAATTTGGTAAACTGTTTACAAACAAGGGGGTTATTCTCAATGAAGAGTGAGTACAACTTATCAGCAAAAGATATTTCACAACAGTATATTACGATGTTAAAAGACTGGATTCCATCCAATTCTTCCATCGCTATTGCTGTTCAAAATACTTATATCTATTTTCATTCTGGTCATCAAAGTCTTCATTTGGAGGTAGGACAGCAAGTTCAATCTGGCAGCATTGCAGAGAAGGTATTACACACAAAAATAAGAACAGATGCCATCTTAGACAATTCTCTTTTTGATACGCCTTACTACGGGATAGGTTATCCGATTTATATTCAAGATGTTCCAGCAGCACTTGTAGTAGTGCTCCCTTCAACCTTCTCTGTACAAAAATTAGAACCTTATCAATTTTTAACTGGCAAACAGAATGAGGATTGGTACCCTGTTGCAATAGGTAGAATTTCCCACATTGAAAGTCTTCAGAAAAAAACGTGGTTTTATCTAGAGGGAGAACAGTTTAAAACAAGCATCACATTGAAAGATTTACAGATGCGACTACCATCATTCTTTATTCGCATTCATAGATCCTATATTGTTAATATTTATTTTATAAAAAAAATGTCCCGTGATCTTACTTCAAATTTTATTGTCACGTTAACGGATGGATGTGAATTGCCGGTCAGCCAATCTTATATCAATAACCTTCGCAATGCCCTTGAATTTTAAAATATAATATAAAAACAGCTGCCCTATGAACTTTCATTCATTAGAGAGCAGCTGTCATTCGTAATATAATAAAAGCCTGAGAATAAATTCTCAGGCTTTA